>DAITQE010000354.1:0-4829 GCA_036833235.1 Opitutus sp. | reverse complement strand
CTAATCTCCGACCATGGCTGCACAACCTTACGGCTTGATCGCCACGTTCCAGACCCCCGCCGAAATCTACCACGCGGCGGAGCAGGTGCGTGATGCCGGTTACAAAAATTGGGACGTCATCGCTCCCTGTCCGCTTCACGGCCTCGACAAGGCGATGGGCCTCAAGCGCTCGATTGTGCCACGGATCTCCCTGGCCGGTGGCATCACGGGATTCTGCACCGGGATGTCGCTGATCTGGTTCGCTGATTCTTTCGATTACCCGATTCTGGTCGGCGGCAAACCGTTTTTCAGCCCAATGTTCGCGTTCCCGGTTTCCTACGAGCTCACGATTCTATTCACCGCCTTCGCCACGATCATTGGCATGTTTATCGTCAATGGTCTGCCGATGCACTACCACCCGGTGCTCAAGTATCCGAAAATCAAACGCGGGATGGACGACCTTTTCTTTATTGTAATCGAAGCCCGCGATCCGCGGTTCAACGCCGCCAACACCAAGGCCCTGCTCGTCAAGATCGGCGGCCAGGAAATCACCGACCTCGAGGCCTGAGCCATGCGCAACGTTTACCTCGTCACAGCATTTCTCGTGGTTCTCTTGGTCTCCATTTTCGGGTTCCGCGGAACGACATTTACCAAGCCGCCAATGGACGTGTTCCCGGAATGGGCCTTTCCCGGCATGAAGCGCCAGCCCAAGTATATGCCGCAATCGGAAAGCAAGTTTTTTGCCGACGGCCGTACCGATCGACCGATACCTGCTCATACGGTTTCCCGCGCTCCGCTGCGTAACGATGACGCGATGTATGCCGGCAAGACCGCAGACGGCGGCTGGCTTCGCGGTTTTCCCCCGACGATCACTGTCGACGCCAAGCTGATGGCCCACGGCCGTGAGCGTTTTTCGATTTACTGCCAGCCCTGCCATGGTGCGGTCGGTGATGGCAACGGCATCACGAAGCAATACGGCATGGGCGCCACGCCGACTTATCACGATCCACGTCTGCGCGACATGGCCGAGGGTGAAATCTTCAACACGATCACGAACGGCAAGGGCAACATGCAGTCCTATGCCGACAAGCTGCTGCCCGAGGAACGTTGGGCTGTGATTCTTTACGTGCGGGCTCTCCAACGCGCCCAAACTGGCACAGCGGCCGACGTCGTTGACGCTGCGGCTCGCAAAACTCTCGGACTCCAATGAGCACTCACGCTGTTCCCGCTTCCTCGGTTCTTCCTCGTGAGTCCGCTGCCTCTGCTCCCATGGCCGCGCTCGCGACCAAGGCACTCGGCATTGGCCTCGCCGGCACTGCACTGACCATCCTCGGCATCTTCGTCTCCGGCCCGCAAAAAGCGGCGTATTCCTGGCTCATTGGGGTGACCTATTGGACGGCGATCGCCATCGGGATGCTGATGATGATATTCATCCATCACATCTTCGACGCGAAGTGGTCGGTCGTGCTTCGCCGCCAGCTCGAGCACGGTGTTGCCGCGTTCAAATGGCTGGCGCTGCTTTTCGTCCCGCTCGTCGTTGCGACGATTTTTGGGCCCCGCGACATCGTCTGGCCATGGATGAATCCGGGACATGTTCTCCACGGCCATGGCACGGTCGGCACGGATGTGCTCTACGCGAAGAAAGCCGGATTCTTGAATCTCGACGCGTTCGTCCTAATGACGCTCGTGTTTTTTCTGAGCTGGATTGTACTTTCAGCGATCGTCCGCAAAGCCTCGTTCGCGCAGGATTCAGATGGTAATGCGAAGTGGACGACATGGAATCGCAAAACCGCCGCGGCGGGCATTCCCATCCTGGCGCTGACGCTCACGTTCGCGGCGATTTACTGGATCAAGAGTCTCGAGTATCACTGGTTCTCGACGATGTACGGCGTGTGGTTCTTCGCGAACTGCTATCGGGGAGCACTCTCCTGCAGCATCCTGATCATGGTCTGGCTCTACAACCGAGGCGAGTACAAGGGGATTCTCAACACCGATCACCTGCACGCCACCGGCCAGGTGATGTTGGCTCTGACCATCTTTTGGGGGTATGTCACATTTTCCCAATACTTCCTGATCTGGAATGCCAACGTTCCCGAAGAAACTTTCTGGTACAACATTCGCGAAGTGAACCATGACGGTACGCCCAATCAGTGGAAATACGTCGGCATCATCGCCATTCTCTTCGGCCACTTTGTCGTGCCGTTCTGTCTGCTCCTCTCGTACCGGTTCAAGGTCACGCGGCCTATCATCCGTCGCATCGCACTGTGGATCCTCGGCACGATCCTCGTGGACATCTGCTACAACATCCTCCCGGCGATCAAAGATCCGATCACCGGTGATCCGGCTCCCTTCTTCTCGCCGACACTTATCTGGGTCGCCACCTCGGTCATCGGTGTCGGCGGCATCTGCGTGTGGGCCTATTTAAAGAGTTTCCCAACTGCCAAACTCATTCCGATCCGTGATCCCCGTATCGAAGAGTGCCTGACCCACCATGAGTGAGACAACTTCCCGTCGTGCCCCGCTTGTCAGCGTGCTGGCGATCTTCGCGCTGTTCGCGCTTTTCCTGCTCGTGGTTTACTATCTGTATATTCCAAGGGCGACGGGTGCGTTTACTGACGACGGCATTCATACGGCCGCCAAGCGAAAAGCGAACTTGGCCGAACTCCGCGCCAAACAGGATGCCCAGGCGAAAAGCTACGCTTGGGTGGACCAGAAAGCCGGCGTAGTTCAACTGCCGCTGGATCGCGCGATGGAGCTCACCCTTCAGCATTACGCGGCGAAGAAGTAACCGTTTTCCGAGATGACCACTGCCTCCCCTGAAGTCAGCGAAATCGACGCGTCGGCGCGTTTCCCATTATCGCTGCTCATCGCGTTCGCCCTTTGCTGGCTCGTCATCAGTGGCGCCCTGGCGCTGGTGAACTTTGCCCAGACGCTCAGTCCAACGCTTCTGGCTGATTGCCCGGTGCTGACCTACGGCCGTTTGCGCGGCATCCAGGAGACCATTTTTATATATGGTTGGGTCGCGAATGTTGGTCTCGCCGCTTCGCTGTGGATCCTTGGCCGCTTGAGCGGGTCGCCGCTGCGTTCGCTGAACTGGGTGATCGTGGGCACGGTTTTCTGGAATCTTGCGATCACACTCGGTGTCGTCGGAATTGCCCTCGGTGAGGGCACGTCTTTCGCGCTGCTGCGCATGCCGCGACACGTACAGCCGCTGATGTTGGTTGCGTTCGGCGCCATCGCCGTACCCGGAATTCTCGCGTGGACCGGGAGGTCACGCCGAGGGACATTCGCCGCGCAGTGGTATGCTGTTGCCGCTCTTTTTCTGTTTCCCTGGCTGTTTTCCGCTGCGCAAGTGATGCTCGAATGGGTGCCGGTGCGAGGCGTTTTGCAGGCCGTTGCCGCCGGATGGTTTGTTCAGAGCGCGTGGACTTTGTGGATGGCGCCGCTCGCGCTTTCTGCCGCTTACTATTTGGTCCCAAAAATTAGCGGGCGCGTCATTCCGAGCTACGATTTTGCATCGCTGAGCTTCTGGACTTTGCTGGTTGTCGGCGGCTGGACGGGCGCGCGCCATCTGATCGGTGGCCCGGTTCCGGCGTGGATTCCCACGATGGCGATCGTCTCCTGCGCGCTGCTGACGTTCCATTATCTCGTCACGGCTTTGAACCTGCGGGCTGCGTTCGGGCAACGCAGCCTGTCGCTCAAGTTCGTTGCGGTCGGAGTCGGTGCGTACGTCGTGGGTGGATTTGTTGACGCGGTGACAGCGGTCCGCGGCGTGGCGGAAACGACACAGTTTACCTGGGTTACTCTCGCCCAAAGCCAGCTCGCGCTCTCCGGTGCGTTTTCAATGATTCTTTTCGGCACCATCTACTTTATGGCGCCTCGTTTTTTGAATAAATCGTGGCCCTCGACACCGCTGATCCGCGCTCACTATGCAGCGGCTCTGATTGGCACGGCGCTATTGGTGATTGGTCTCGCCGTTGCCGGTATTGTTCAAGGTCGTGATTTAGCCAATGCAGCCATTTCGTTTATCGATATCGCTTCGCATACTCGTCCCTGGTTGCTGGTGGCCTCGGCCGGCCAGGCATTGCTGCTATTCGGTAATATTGTGCTGAGTTTCCACTTTGGTCGCCTGCTCCTCGTGAAACCCGCGGTTTCTGCGGCTGAATTATTTCGTCAGCCCTCGACGATGGAGGCTTCTGTCTCATGAGAAACGGTCTGATCTTCTTTACCGGCTTGTTTGCAGCGCTCGCCTTCTCGTGGGCCGGAGTGCTCCTTTGGCCGAACTATCAACTCGGCCGACTCGCGCCACTTTTCGACGAGAACGAAGGGAAAGCGTTCCCCGAACGTGCCTCCGGCGTCGCGGCGCAGGGGCAACTCGTCTATCAAGACTTGGGATGCGCCGTGTGCCACACGCAGCAGGTTCGCCGTCCGGATTTTGGATCCGACAAAGCCCGCGGATGGGGCGATCATCAAAGTGTCGCCCGTGATTATGTTTACGATACGCACGTACAACTCGGCGAAAGCAGAATCGGCCCGGACTTGGCGAACGTCGGCGGACGGAAAACGCCGTATGATGAGGAGGACTTCCTGACGCTCTTGTACGCCGGCACGCCCTTGATGCCGTCCTACCGTTTCCTTTTCGAAACGCGGTCGTTGAAAGGTCGCCAGCCGTCGGACGATGCGCTCTCCTTGCACGGTGCTCTGACGCCTGCTCCCGGCACCGAAATCGTTCCGACGAGACGGGCGCGTGCGCTGGCTGCGTACCTCTTGAGTTTGAATCACCCTTACGAGTATCCCGAAGCGCGTCCGGTCGAGCCTGCGGCCGCGAAAGAAGGGGAGCACAAATGAGC
>DAITQE010000353.1:0-4831 GCA_036833235.1 Opitutus sp. | reverse complement strand
CCGCGCCCTCTTTTTGAGCCTGTTCATTCCGCTGCCGTTCAGCGGCCGCCCGCTCATTAGCCGCCTTGCTGGCGGCAGCGCGCTCGCGTTCCTGTGCCGCGCGTTCGGCGGTGGCATGATCGGGTTGAGATTGTGGGGTACGGTGATTTTCCGCCTTGGGTTTCTGCCTGACCTGGCCGTGGTCCGGCGCGGTGGTCGAATAAGCGCCCGGCTGTGGACGCTGAGCCGGTCTGGGGACTGCATTCTTGGGCGGCTGCACGGAGGTATTTGACCGAGCGGGCTTCCGGGCTGCCGTTGGGGCAGGCCGCGGACGGTGTTCGATTTTGGCTTCTTCTCGCGCACGAACCTGGCGCACCGGCACAGGCGCCACGCGGCGGCCTGTGCGCTGTTCGACCACCTCCAGCCGCGGACCCTGGTTTACAACGGTGTTGTTGATTACACGCGTGTTGGTTATGTTCACCGTGCGGTTAACGATGGTGGTGTTGTTGACGATGGCGGTTGTAGGCCGCACCGGCTCCGAAAAGCGTTTTTCCTCCACGAAAACATAGGCACGTGTCCGCGATCGTGAGCCGTGGCCAGACGGCGGGACGGCCGCCCAGCCGATGTAACCGTCACCTTCGCGCCAATCGACCCATGCGGGCGCCCACTGGGTTTGAGGCACCCAGAACCAGCCACGGTCGTCTTGATCCCATCGACCATAGTGACAAGTGGCCCAGCCCCAAGGTTCATCACTGACCCAGTACCAGCCGGCATCGGTCCATTCCCAGTGCCCATCGCTGTACGGACGCCACTGCGCTTCGGTAACGCGCGGTCTCCAGCAACGTCCGTAGGAACCGATCACGACCCAATCTCCGTAAGGTGCGAGAGGCTCATAGAAATCCGCCTCGCTTGAAATCTGGAGCTCGAATCCGGGAGACGAATACGTTGCCGAGGCATAAGCCGGGCGATCGTCATAACTGGCGCAACCGCTGAAGCCGGCGATGGTGAGCCCGGCAATGGCGATGGCGAATGAACGACCGGAAGATGGACGATAGCGCTGGATGGAACGAGGTATATTCATGGCGCGGTGGGGAAAACGCGGCAACTGTAGCCGACTTAACCACCTAGTCCCACCTAGTCGGCCTATGTTCCGCGACGCCAACAGCCGCGCGAGATTTGCGATTAGCCGTCAGGGATATAGCCAGAGACAAACCGGATCAAAACGTGACAGCACGCGGTTTTCCCTGAGAGGTCTTTCGTTTGAGTTTAGCCCGAACTCGAATGCGACGCCGGTAGATAACAGGTGACGGTGGTGCCTCGGCTGGGGGGCGACTCGATGGCGATCGCACCGCCATGTTTTTGAATGATCGTGCGACAGAGCGTCAGGCCCAGACCCATGCCTTTCTGCACGCCGCGCTGCTTCGTTGAGAAATATGGATCGAAGATTTTTGGCAGAATGGCGGCGGAAATGCCTGTGCCGTCATCGATGATGCTGATGCGCAAATAATCGCCGGGCGAAAGCTCCGCCACGCTCGTGGCATCGAGCACGACGTTCTCCGCCTGCACGCGCACATGACCGCCGGCTGAGGTCGCTTCCCGCGCGTTCAGGATCAGACCACGCAAAACCTGGCCGATTTGCTCTTCATCCACCTCGACCGGCCACAAATTCGGCGCCAAAGCGCACTCACCGTAAATCGCGGAATCGCTGAGCGTGAGATCGACGGATTGATGTATCACATTGTTGAGGTCGACGACTCGGCGAGTGGACGAGCCGCCATCGGAAAACGTGATCAGTTGTTGGGTGAGCGATTTGGCCGTATTAATCGTTTGGCGCGCCTGCTGCAGATAGTGTGCCTGTTCACTCGTGGTGGGATCGCACAAACTCACCATCTCCAGATTCAACAGCAGAGTCGCGAGGAGGTTGTTGAAGTCATGCGCGAGCCCGCCAGCGAGGATGCCGGTTGATTCCAGTTTGCTGACGACCAGACGTTCGTGATCCCGCTGACGACGCTCGGTGATATCGCGGGCGACGGCGAAGACCATCGAAGCGGACGGTTCGACGACGGATTGCCACGCCAGCCAGCGGTGAGAGCCGTCCTTGCAGAGATAGCGATTCTCCAAGCCGCGGACTGGAATGCCGCGCGTTAACCCGTGTCGGGCTTGCAGAGTGCGGACGCGGTCTTCGGGGTGCATAAACTCCTCCACGGGCCGCGCGAGCAACTCGGCTTCCGACCAGCCGAGGATCCGGGTCCACGAGGGATTGACCCGCTTGAAATAGCCGTCGAGACCGGCAACGCAAAGCAGGTCCAGAGACAGATTGAACAAGCGATTATAGTCAGCTTCGGCTTGAGAGGGGTGGAGGCTCGTCGCCGCGGCCGGCCCTGGGGATATGTGCATGCGGACTCAATTATCCGCGTTAATCCTGCGTGCAATCGTCTTCCCGGGCGTGGAGCGCCGAGAACGCCAAGTCACACCGTTACGAATCTTCCTCGTGGTCCCAGTTTCATCTATGCGGCACGGATTTCTGTCGGAATTACGGATGGAAAGCCGAAGTTCTCGATGAGGTTTACAATCGCGAGGTCGTTGCCACGGCCGACTACATTTTCCTGGTACAAGGATGTCGTCTGCGTCCCGGCCCAGTGAATAATCGGCCACGGTCCACCGATTTTGCGGACCAAGTATCCGTTTCTTCGCAACATCCACCACAGCCAGATATCATCGCCTTTCGCGCAGAGCCGCTGAAACAGATCCTGATTCACCACCTCAGGGCAGAAACATTGTGGCGGATACAGCACACCGCCCACGCCCGTGAAGAAGTTCAGGGGATGGACCGATTCCGTTTTCAATTCCTGTTCCCACAACGCATACGGAAGCGGCAGTCCGTGCGAGTCGAGCGTCACACGATGTGCCCGATGACAAATAACCTCCCGCGATCGCGGATTCCTTCCGCGCACCAGCCGCGCCAGCCAGCTTGGGGGATAATAACAGTCGTCGTCGGCCGTTACCCAATACACGTCGGTGCGCTCCCGCAGTGCCGGAATGATCTTTTTGTACGAACCGAGGTCCGGACACGTTCGGATTGTTAGGCCAAATTGTTGCAACGCAACGACGGAGCGCGGGAGTTTCGCAACGTCATCCTCCGCCAGCCAAAGCAGCACGCCGTCAGGGGCGCACGATTGCATCAGCAGGCACTTGAGCGTCAGGGCCAGCGCCGGAAATCGTGGCGGATAAGAGGTCAGCGTGACGAAGACGGGCGCATCCAGGTCGCTCCTCCGTCTGAATTGCAACCGCCGCCACAGGAGCCATCTCGAGCGTACGACCCGCTCGATCTGTACAGGATCTTTTGCGAGGTCTTCCACGCGATGACGGATTGACCGAAGGAGCAAACGCATCGTTGTTAGTCAAGCACCCCGCATACCGGAGCCTCGCTACTTTTTCTGGTAAACGGTTCGGGGATTTCCTCATTGTGGCAATTCATGGAACCGCGCGATTGACGCGTGACCGCACCCCATCGCGGCCGACCGCAATCAAGGCGAGCGCGACGCAATCATGTTTGATGATTTTCCGTCGCACGAATTTGCTGCGGTGCGGTCTGACGGGCGGCTCATCGGTTTTCTAATCAGATCAATATGCTTCCAACGATTTCCATTCGCGGTGTTTCTAAACGTTACCAACTCGGTCAGGTTGGCATGACCACGCTCCGCGACGAGTTACAGCGAACCTGGGCCCGATTCCGCCGCAATGACATCGCGCTTGGAGCGCACGCCGACAAATCCCGCTCGAGCGAATTTTGGGCGCTCCGCGACATCACGTTTGATGTCGAGCAGGGGGATGTTGTCGGGATAATCGGCAGGAATGGAGCCGGCAAAAGCACGCTACTCAAGATTCTCAGTCGAATTACGGAGCCCACCAAGGGGGAGGTGCGGCTTCGCGGTCGGGTGGCCAGCCTGCTCGAAGTCGGCACAGGATTTCATCCCGAACTAAGCGGACGGGAAAATATTTTCCTCAACGGCGCCATTCTCGGAATGTCGCGCCCTGAAATCCGGAAGAAGTTCGACGAGATCGTGGAATTTTCGGAAATTGGAAAGTTCATCGACACGCCCGTGAAGCGCTACTCCAGCGGCATGTATGTACGGCTGGCCTTTGCGGTCGCGGCTCATCTGGAGCCTGAAATTCTGATTGTCGATGAAGTGCTGGCGGTCGGTGATGTCGCGTTTCAGCGCAAGTGTCTCGGGAAAGTGAAAGAGATTTCCACCGGACAACACCGCACCGTCTTGTTCGTCAGCCACCACATGAATGCGGTCGAAAACATCTGCACGCGGGCGGTGCTGCTGGGCGGAGGACAACTGTTACGCACCGGTGACGACGTTCGTGAAATCGTCCGACACTATCTCGCCGATCAGCAGCCCTCCAAGAGTCCTGTCTGGCAGAACGACAATAACGAATATGAGAACGATTGGTTTAGGGTCGACCGGTTTTATCTTACGAATTCAAACGGCGAGCCGATTTCGCATCCGATGGCCAATGACGCGCCGGTGACGGTGGTGATTGAAGGCGAAGTCCTGAAGCCAGACGAGAATCTTCAGCTTGGATACGGTCTGTTCAACGACGAGATGGACCCGATTTACATGAGTACGAATCTGGACCAACCCGAATCCAAATGGATCGAACTGGGCCGGGGTTCATGTCAGCTCACGTCGCAAATCCCGGCGCGTTTTCTCAACGAAGGCAAATATCGGGTCGGATTGTACTTCAGCATTTTCCATCGGAAATGGATCTGCCAGCCTGGCGTGAAGGGGCCGATGTTAAGTTACGAAATCCGTGGCGGATTGAGCGACAGTCCATGTCTGGT
>DAITQE010000352.1:0-4831 GCA_036833235.1 Opitutus sp. | reverse complement strand
CCGCAAGTGCTCGATAATGGGTTTGTCGCGCACCGGCTCAGACGCCGAACGCGCCACGAATATTGCGGACCAGTTCGTCGGGCGTCGCTGCGACATCCAGCGCAAGCGCATTTCGCGGCGGCTCGAGGGTCGTGAGCTGGCTCTCGAGCAGAGTGGGTGGCATGTAGTGATTTGAGCGCTGATTGAGTCGGCCCAAAATCAAGTTCTTGTCGCCGTACAAATACACGAGGCGAACGTCTCTCTGATCACCAATCAATAGGTCGCGGTACGATTCTTTGAGCGCCGAGCACGCCAGCACCGCATTGATCCCCTGATCGATCCAGGTGTCGATCTGGGCACGCAACGTCGCGAGCCAGGGCGCACGATCGTTGTCGTCCAACGGTTGGCTGGCCGCCATCTTGGCGCGATTCGCCGCGGAATGAAAATCATCCGCATCGGCAAACATCCATCCCAAGTCGGACGCGAGTTGACGCCCGACTGTCGTCTTTCCACTGCCCGAGACGCCCATCACGATCACGACCATCGGATCGTGCTAGTTGAGCCAGGCTTTTGTGCCAACCGGGTCGCGGCCCTCATCATAATCGTTCAAGTCGAAAAACGTTTCGATCGGCAGCTTTTTGTCCGCGAGTCCGTATTCAATAATTCGTTGCTTCAACACTGGCGTGCGGTCGTCGCGCCAGCCAATTTTCATCATGAAGCGGTTCCAGATCGTGCACTCGTCATCGCTGCGCGCACCGCCTGACTCGAGCGCCCACGCGAGAATTTCCTCGTCCGTCCCGCCGGCTTTGACCCGCGCAACGAGCTTCGCATAGTCGATTTTCAGGAAGGTGCAGCAGCGCGCATCGAACCCGACACCGAGATTCGCGTGGTAATCAGATGGCAGTTTCCCTGCCTGTTGGAGCCGGATCTTGTCGATCATTCGGCCGAAGTAGACGAGACGTCCAACCTTGGCGTAACAACTGCGGAGATGAGGAATCGCGGGCATGAGAAAATCGGATACGCTACACGGTCGGCAAGCCTGGGCAAGTAACCATCACCGGTCGGCCGAGATCAGACCGGTGCGCAAGGCGTAACGCACCACCCCGGCGACATCGTGCAAACCGAGGCGCGCCATCAAGTGCATGCGATGGGTTTCAATGGTTTTCACACTGAGATTCAGCAGAAACGCGATTTCCTTGGTGCTGCGGCCCTCGGCAATCAACTGGACAATCTCACGCATCCGCGGCGTCAGCGCTTTGATCGGCTCCGCTTTCGGATCGAGCACGTGCTGTCGATGACGAGCCAGAACCTCTTTCGAAATGGTCGGGCTCAGATACGTCTCGCCTTTTCGCACCGCGAGAATGGCCAGATGAAGTTCCTCGGTGGCGGCGTCCTTGAGCAGATAACCGGTCGCACCCGCCCGCAGCGCCTGCAGCACGTAGTCCTCTCCCGTGTGCATCGAAAGCATCAGCACCTTGGTTCGGGGATGTTCGCGTACGATTCGCGCCGTGGCATCGAGCCCGTTTAGCCCTGGCATGGAAATATCCATGATCACTAAATCCGGATCACGTGCCTGGACGAGTGCCACGGTTTCACGTCCATCCCCCGATTCAGCTATGATCGAAACGCCGGGGAGCTTTTCCAACAGCGTGCGAATGCCAGCGCGCACCAAAGCGTGATCGTCGGCGAGAATTATCTTTAGCGGTTCGGGCACGTCCTTAAATTAACTGGATTCAGGAGGGTTGGACAGCGGAAAAACGGCTTCGAGTTCCGTGCCGCGGCCGGGTGCCGAGGTCAACGTCAGCGAGCCTCCAGCCAACAGTGCACGCTCGTGCATGCCCAGCAGCCCAAGACTGCCGCCCCGTTCGGCACGATTTCGAGCCGACATGGCGTCGAACCCGTCGCCGTCGTCGCGCACGCCGAGGTACATTTTGCCATTGGAAATCGAGACGGAGAGATGGACGTTCTTCGCGTTGGCGTGACGAAGCGCATTCGTCAGTGCTTCTTGCGCAATTCGGAAGCAGGCCGTCTCGAGTGTCGGATCGAGCCGACCCAGCGCAGGATCGGCTGACAGATGAACCCGCGGCGTGCTCGCGCGTGCCTGATGCTGCTGCAGCAGCCAATGCAACGCGGCGACGACCCCGAGATCGTCGAGCAGCGGCGGCCGTAGATCGAGAGAGAGAGACCTCACCTGCGCCAGCAGGCGGTCCAGGAGTGCGACGGGTTCCTGAATTTGCGCGGCAATCGCCGCAGCCTCGGGTGCCAACGCGGCTGATTGCAGGTGGATTTTCGCGACGGTGAGCACCTGGCCGATTTCGTCGTGGAGTTCACGCGCAAGATGGCGCCGCTCGATTTCCTGGACCTCGAGCAGTCTGCGGGAGAGCTGCCTTAGCCGGCCGGAGGTGCTGGCAATTTCAGCCTGCTGCTGCTTGAGCGCGGTGATGTCGATTTGAGATCCGATCATCCTCACGGGACGTCCGGTCTCGTCGTTCTCCATATCCGCGTGCAACAAAAACCACCGCCAGCCGCCGTCCTTGTGTCGCATGCGATACTCGACGCTGAAGTCGGGCCAGGGGCCGGCGAGATAGCGCGCGGTCATGGTTTTCAGATGTGCAAGGTCCTCCGGATGACAACGGGATTCCCATTCCGCGGAGTCGTTCCGGATCTCGTGGTCAGCGTAGCCAATTTGCGCTTTCCAGCGGCTCGAGAATTGCGTGTGCCCGGTTCCCACACGCCAGGACCACAGTCCGATGCGACCGGCCTCGAGCGCAAGATTCAGCTGCTTCTCGCTCTCGCGCAGCGCGCCCAGCATCCGCTGGCGTTCGGCCAGTTCGCTGCCCGCCCGCTCGTTCACCAAGGTTAATTCGTGACGATCGACCGCCAGATCGATGCGCAAGGCCAGCTCACTGTAATGATTTTCCGGATTCACTACATAGTCGCTTGCTCCGAGCTTGAACGCCGCCACGATATCGTCCTCGCTCCCGGTATCGCCCAAAATAATGAATGGGGTGCGACAACCGGCGAGGCGGGCGTTTCGAATCAGTTCGAAACTGTCGAGCTGCGGCGGACGATGATTGCACGTCACAATATCGAAGTCACCCGCGGCCACCAGCCGTTCGACAGCGGCGTCAGCGGTTGCCGTGGTCTCGATCTGCAGATGCGGTGCACTCGCGGTAAGCTGCTGGACCAACAACAACGCCTCGGCGGCGTTATCGTCGACCAAAAGCACGCGTCGCGTGCGAAGCCGCGACCGTCGCGCAAGGGCCGGCTGATGGCGGTCTCGTTTCAATAACTCACGAAGATGCGTCGGAAGAAGGTCAAGGTAGCCGGGGCGTTTCGGCAGGTAGTCATCGGCACCGAGTCGCAACGCCTGGGACGCGAGTTCGCCATCTCCGCCACCCGTGACGAGGATGGTTGGAGTCTGGATACCTTCCTGTGCGAGCTGCTTCAGCACTTCGATGCCATCCAGGTCCGGCAGGCGTTGATCGATCAACAGGACCGCATGCTGTCTTAGCCGCGCCAGCCGCAGAAAATCCGTGGCGCGATGCACCACCTGCAGGCGGAATTCGGGGGCAACCCGCGCGAAATGCGAACGCGTGAGGTCGGCATCGAGCGGATTGTCCTCGGCGTACAGCACGTGGACGACAGCTGGCATGACGGTCATTTCAGCATCGGTGGCTGTGACTGCAATCCTGCACCGTCGACCAGATCAGAACGCGTCGCATGCGGGGCTCATTCCTTCAGGAAATAAATTGCCGTGCACACAAGAGCAAAAATCACCGTTGGTGCGTTCACCCACAGTGCGTCAAACTTCATGTGGTATTTGCTCACCAGCCATGCGACCAACCAGCACTTGCCGGCGATCAAGAACCAGCAAAGCAGAATAATCCGCTCAACGCGCGCGTTTCGCGGAGGTGAGTAATCAACGAGCTTCACGCTCTCCACAAAACCGCGACGGTAATCGGTGGGGGGCCGACGGCTAACCAGATCGACGAGATTGGCGAACATTCCTGGCTAGGTTAATCGAAGAGCAAAAAAAAGAAAGTGATCCGCCCGATTCGTGAATATCGGTACCGCGTTCCTTTCGTGCGTTTTGCCGCCAAAAGTTCAAGAGGATCTTGCATTTCGCCGGGGCGGCGGAGCGCCGAGCCAACCTCGTCGGATTTAACGCACGCACCAGCGGTGCTTTTATGAAACCTTACGCAGCGTTGGCACCTTGGACGCTTCATGAGCACCAACACCTCATGAATTATCCAAGCAAACTCTTCATCCTCCTGTTGGCCGTGTCAGCCGTCGGGTTGAAGGCTGATCCCGACACAGATCGCAAAATCGAATACGCGGCGAACGCATCCTACAATTTCCGTGCTGTCTTTCAGAACCAAGTCAAGGCGGCCGTTGAAAACGGCATCGTTACCCTTACTGGCACGGTTCTCGACCGAGAGCAGAAAGCGCTCGCAGAAGATACTGTGCGGAATTTGCCCGGGGTGATCGACGTGAACAGCGAGTTGAACGTTGCCTCACCTGGCCCAGAGCGCGCGGACGGCTGGATCGCGTTGAAGATTCGGAGTGTACTTCTCGTTCGCTCGAACGTGAGTGCCACCAATACCGATGTCTCCGTTCACAACGGCGCAGTGGTGCTGAGTGGGGTTGCCGATAGTGCCGCCCAAAAGCAGCTCACGGAAAACTACGCGCGCGCGGTGGACGGCGTTCGGTCGGTGAAAAACGAAATCAAAATCCGTGGACAGGACTACAGCGAACAAGCCGTCGACAACCGCCCAAATGGCGAAAAGATCGATGACAGCTCGATCACTGCGCAGGTGAAAGCGGCGCTTCTCACCTATGATTCCACGAG
>DAITQE010000351.1:0-4838 GCA_036833235.1 Opitutus sp. | reverse complement strand
CGGATAAATTACCCGCGCTTTCCACTTGCCCGTTTGCGATGCAGCCATGCTATGAGCCGCTCTCCTAAATGGCTCCTCCCAATCCGGACCACATCCTGCGTCTCGCGCAGGAACTCAATCTCAAGGTTTTCCAAATCGCCGCCACTGCGCAGCTTTTCGCCGAGGGCGCGACGGTGCCTTTCATCGCCCGCTATCGCAAAGAAGTCACGGGCGAACTCGATGAAGTGCAGGTGCTCGCGATTCGCGACCGCCTCGAGCAACTCAGCGCGATCGACGAACGACGCGCCGCGATTCTCGGTTCGCTCAAGGAGCGAAATCTTCTCACGCCCGAACTCGAGAAAACCATCAACGCCGCCGACACGCTCACGGAACTCGAAGACATCTATCTGCCGTTCCGTCCCAAGAAGCGGACGCGCGCCACCATCGCGAAAGAAAAAGGTTTGGAGCCCCTCGCGGATTTACTCTTCGCCCAGGATCCGGCGACCGACGCAATCGGCGCGGCCCAAGCGTATGTGGGCCGCGAGTACACGCCAGACGACGGCAAGAATGTCGTTTCAAAAATCGAAACCGCCGACGAAGCGCTCGCCGGCGCCCGCGATATCATCGCCGAACGCGTGAGTGACGACAAAGACGCGCGCGCCCGCCTCCGCGCGCGTTACCAAAGCAACGCGATTGTCTCGTCCAAGGTTCTCATCGGAAAAGAAACCTCGGTCGAAGCGTCCAAGTTCAAAGATTACTTCGCCTGGAGCGAACCGCTCGCGAAAGCGCCCTCGCATCGCATCCTCGCAATGCGCCGCGGCGAGAAGGAAATGTTTCTCATGATGCGCGTCACGCTCCCCGACGAAGCCACCGCGCCCGCCGAAATCGAGCCGCTGTTTGTGAAGGTAGGGCGCGTTATCCCTAACGCGCCGTCGCCCGCCACATCCGCCAACACCTCCGGCGGGTTAGGGATAACCCGCCCTACCTTCTGCGCCGACCACGTCCGCCTCGCCGTGCAGGATGCGTGCAAACGTCTTCTCTGTCCGGCGATGGAAACCGAGATGCGGCTCGAATCGAAGAAACGCGCCGACGAAGCGGGCATCAAAGTGTTCGCCGATAATCTTCGTGAGTTGCTCCTCGCTCCGCCGCTCGGCCAGCGTGCGGTGATGGCCATCGATCCCGGTTTTCGCACGGGGTGCAAAGTCGTGCTCCTCGATCGCCAGGGAAAACTGCTGCACAACGACGTCGTTTTTCCCGACCGCCAGGAAGAGGAGGCTAAATCAAAACTCGCCGGCTTCGTGCAATTCTTCCACGTCGAAGCGATTGCCATCGGCAACGGCACCGCAGGCCGGGAAACCGAAAGCTTCGTCCGCAAGATCGGCCTGCCTGCGTCCATTCCGATCGTGATGGTGAACGAATCCGGCGCGTCGATCTATTCCGCGAGCGACGTCGCCCGTGAAGAATTTCCGGATCACGATCTCACCGTGCGTGGCGCCGTTTCCATTGGCCGTCGCCTGATGGATCCGCTCGCCGAACTCGTGAAGCTCGATCCAAAAAGTATCGGCGTCGGCCAGTACCAACACGACGTCGACCAATTCGCGCTCAAGCGTTCGCTCGACGACACCGTTGTCAGCTCGGTGAACGGCGTCGGCGTCGAACTGAACACCGCCTCGAAGCAGCTGCTGAGCTACGTCTCCGGTCTTAACGCCACGACGGCTGCCGCGATCGTCGCGCGCCGCAACGAGCATGGCGCGTTCAAATCGCGCGCGGAACTGAAAGAGGTCCCACGCCTCGGTCCGAAAGCGTTCGAACAAGCGGCCGGCTTTCTTCGTATCCGCGATGCCGTACACCCGCTCGACGCAAGCGCAGTTCATCCGGAGCGCTACGCCTTGGTTGAAAAAATGGCCGCTGACCTTGGAGCGACTGTTGTTGACCTCGTGCGTGATCCCAAGTTGCGCGCGAAAATAAAACTCGAGAACTACGTCACCACTGACGTCGGTCTGCCGACGCTCACGGATATCATGGCCGAACTCGCGAAACCAGGCCGCGACCCGCGCCAAAAATTCGAAACGTTTAGTTTCGCCGAGGGCGTCAACAAACCCGGGGACCTCAAGCCCGGCATGAAACTGCCGGGCCTCGTGACGAACGTCACCGCGTTCGGCGCCTTCGTGGACATCGGCGTCCACCAGGACGGGCTGGTCCACGTGAGTCAGCTTGCAGATACTTTCGTGAAAGAACCTTCGTCCGTCGTGAAGCCCGGCCAAAAGGTCATGGTAACCGTAACGGAAATCGATCTGCCGCGAAACCGGATCGCGCTGTCGATGCGCAGCAAACCGGAGCTCGGACCAAAAACGCTCAACACCGGCTCACCCGGCGCCCAGCGTTCCCCCAGCGCCAGCGGACGCTCCGCCGCGCCGCCCGCGCCACGCGTCGCACCTTCTGTGAACAACGACTGGTTCAGTGCAGCGTTGAACAAAAAACGCTGACCGGAAGTCGCCTTGAGGTGACTTAGCCGAGGCTAACTTTCGCACTGCTTTTCGTGTGCGGCGTGGTGTGGCGAGCGCACGGCCTTTCGTTTTGATCGTGCAATCCGTTGCGTCGTAGGCCGCGAGCTTGCTCGCGCTTCAATCGCGCCAGCAAGCTGGCGGCCTACAAGTTACTGTTCCAAAACAAAAGACCATGGCGGCGAGCCGCGCTCCCTACAAAACGGCATTGAAGCCCATTGGGTAGAATTGTCGTCTGTCACGGTCTTTTGTTTTGATAACGCGATTCTTCGTATTGTGGGCGGCGAAACCCGGTCGCCTTTGGCGACGCCAGAGTCGAGTAAACTTGCTCGCGCTTCACGGGCAGCCACCAGCTGCAACTTACCAAGCTCGCCGCATAAACATGCACGCAAGAAAACAACATGTTCAGGGATAGTGAACGGATGGGCACGGATCAATGCATTATGATAAAAAGGCCAAGCGCCCCGAAAACACTGAACGGTGTTCAAACTCGTCGGCGTCGCCTCGCTCAATCCGTTCTCTGAAAAATCCGTGCTAATCCGTGTTATCTGTGGTCTCCGAACGAATCGTTCCGGCTTAGATGGAGCGTCTCTCGAGAAGTTCAGAGTCGAGAGACCGATCTTCAGCGGCGTCATTCGAAGAAGCCGTGCGAAAGCGGCACTCACCTTTTGGCTTTGCTCTCAACTCTCAGCTCTCAACTCTCAACTGCATTGTTCCCGCCGCCCTCGACTGAATTGATAGGGCGTAGCGGCATCCAGCCATGTCTCACTCTGATTCAAAGCCATCGTTCTTTCGCCCTTCGCTTGATTGGCTGCTCGTCTTCGTTCCGGTGGCGTTCGCGTTGCGCTATGTTCCAGCATGGCGTCACGAGACCGCTCTTTTCATCATTTCGGCTCTGGCGCTGGTTCCCGTCGCCGGCTGGATGGGTCGCGCGACGGAACATCTTGCACACCGCATGGGTGAAGGCGTCGGCGGATTGCTGAACGCTTCCTTCGGTAACGCGGCGGAGCTGATCATTGCACTGATGGCGCTTCGTGCCGGACACCTCGAGGTGGTGAAAGCATCGATCA
Source organism: Opitutus sp. (assembly GCA_036833235.1). Taxonomy (GTDB): domain Bacteria; phylum Verrucomicrobiota; class Verrucomicrobiia; order Opitutales; family Opitutaceae; genus Opitutus. The sequence goes on along the minus strand of DAITQE010000351.1, from coordinate 1,285 downwards.
CCGGTTCGATCATTGGCAATTTGCTTCTTGTGCTCGGCGTGTCGGTTTTCGCCGGCGGACTGCGCCATCCGCGGCAGACATTCAACAAGACCGGCGTTCGCGCGTCGTGCACCGCACTCATTTTGGCGGCTGCGGCGTTGGTCATTCCCGGCGTTTTCCATCACACCGCTGCCCAACGACCGGGCGGCTGGACGCCCGCCGCCGAACAATCGCTGTCGCTCGTCATCGCGTGCATCTTGATCGCCACCTACGCCGCGATTCTAGCTTTCTCACTCGTTACGCACCGACAACTGTTCAAGGGCGGAGAGGCCGACATCGGCAGTCCTGGAATCCCAGACCAGCACAACGTCGCTCCGAGGTCCGTGGGCCAGGCCGTCAGCGTTTTGTTTGTGGCAACGCTGACCGTCGCGTGGGTTTCCGAGTTTCTTGTCGGCGCGGTCGAAGTCGCTCAACATTCGCTCGGCGTTACCGAGACTTTCATCGGCGTGATCATCGTCGCGATCGTTAGCAACGCCGCCGAACACTCGACGGCCGTGACGATGGCGCTGAAAAATAAAATGGATCTGACCTTCGGCATCGCCGTCGGCTCCAGCCTGCAGATCGCGTTGTTCGTCGCGCCCGTGCTCGTGTTCGCCAGTTATTTTTTCCCCCACCAGCTCAACCTCGAATTCACCATTCCTGAAATCGTCGCGGTGGTCACCGCCGTGTTTGTCGCGGAGCAAATCAGCGGAGACGGCGAGAGCAACTGGTTGGAAGGCGTGCAGCTGCTGGCGCTCTACGCGATCCTCGGCGTGCTGTTCTATTTTCTGCCGGGCGTTTAGTTCTGCTTTGTTTCGAGCGCACGTCAAACCCCCGCCCAGGCCAGCCCGACGCGAAGCCATAGCGGCGTGCACACCACCGCCAGCGCTGTCGTCCCCAGCACCACCTGCACCGCCGTCAACGCCCGCCCTCCGTAATGTTGCGCGATGATGATCGGAATCACCGCCGTCGGCATCGCCCCCTGCACCACGATCACGCGCTTTAATTCGGTCGAGCACGGCAACCAGCGTGCGAGCGCCAAAAACATCAGCGGGAAAATCCCCAGGCGCACAACCATGGCGCCGACCGAGACTCGCCGATCGAACAACGCGCGCGGCTCGCCGATGTGATTCGCTAGATTCACCCCCGTCATCAGCAAGCCGAGCGGTATCGCGCATACGGCCAGCGAATGCACCAGATCGACCAGCCATCCCGGTTGCGCAGATCCGAGTCCCGCCAGGTTCACTGCCACCGCCACGAACATCGT
>DAITQE010000350.1:0-4840 GCA_036833235.1 Opitutus sp. | reverse complement strand
GACCAACGCAACCAAGCCGAAGCAAGCTTCGGGGTATCGACCCACCGCGAATGAAAGCCGGTTTCGAGTGCTTCCTCTGAATATTTTTCTGCCTCAATTTTTCTGACTACCGGTCTGAGTGTATCGCGTAATTGAATTCGGGAGAAGACCGAAGCTCAGGGCTTCAATTGGGTCTGAAATGGGTCGAGCATCACGGGATCGGCGCCGCCGCCTTCAATGCAATGCCAGTCGATTTCGTAAGGGTCGCCACGCCCGGCGATGTCGCGCATCAGTCGGCTCCGTACTGCCGCGCGGGTGTCTTCCGGCGGCTTCGAAAGCGTCCCTGGATCATCCAAGCCCCCCGACCACGGGCCCGCCAAATCCGCCAGCGCGAGACCGAGACTGCGCGTCGGATCGATCTGATGATATTCAAGGTCCTGCGCCTCCAGCCATGGGTCGTTCCAGTCCAGCCCTTCGCTCCGTCGAAAACTTTCGAGCAGCTGCAATTTCGTCACCCAGTCAACGAGCCCTACGAGCTGGGCCGGATCGCTGGTCAAACCTTGTTCCATCCGTCTCCACAACGCGAGTACCGCATCCGTCTCAGCGTCCCGACCGGCGAATCGTTCTTGCGCGCGCATGCGAAACCGGCTGAGCAGCTCAACCGCATCGCCTTCCTTGCCGTATTTCAACCGCACTCGCCACGGTGGACGAATCTGGCGCGACAACGTGCGCATGGTCTCCACCGCGTCCGCCAGCACAACGGAGGGAAGATCGTCCGTTTCCAGCAGGTCAAGCATCAGACGCGTCGCACCAACTTTGAAATAAAGCGCAGCAGGCAGAACGTTGGTATCGCCGTGCAAGAGATGGAGACGTCGATAATGACGCGGATCAGCGAGCGGCTCATCGCGCGTGTTGATGATGGCGCGGTTATGCTGCACCCATTCGTATAACTCGGTCTCAATGAAATCGGCCCGCTGGCTGATCTGAAACTCCACCCGCGTCTGACTTTCTCGCGCACCAAGCGGCGAAGACTTCTCCCCCACTCGTCCGCTGCCAGCAAACAGCAAGCGCAGCGTGAGGAACGCCATCAGGCTTTGCACATTCGCGACGGTCAGCGGAGCATTCCGGAGCATCGAGTAATTTTCATGGCAGCCGAAGGTCGCCCCGGTGTGATGATCGACGTTGTTCCGGATAAAGCTAACCGACTCGTCCAAGCCGAGCGCCTTCACTGCCTCCAGCAACAGCCGGTCACCGGCACGATCATAGCGCACGACATCCTGCAGCGTGGCGCACTCCGGCGTGCAGTATTCCAGATGGCCCATGTCGATATAGATTCGTCCGCCATTGAACAGGAACCCGCCGTTGCCCGGCGGCTCGTCCCAACCACGCTCATGGCGGTCGATCAGTCCGTGCTGATGACCTTCGAAAAACCAGTCGCGAACCTGCACCACGGCGCGTGGCCCGCCCACGTTTGCCAGACAACCGTATTCCGTCTCGAGTCCGAGGATACGAGGACGGCTGGCCATCTTCGCACTCACGACAATTCCGCCGGTTCCAGCGCGCGGTAACGCACGCGTGCCGGGCTCCGACGATCGAGCAATGCGCATTCGATCACGCGGCCAGCGGCCGCAAGTGACGCCGTCGCTCCTTCGTCCAGCGGTACCGTCGGCGGGGCGAACGGTTTGTCCACCGTGAGCGCACCCCACGCCGCCAGCGCGAGCCGGCGAACGGCGCCGAGCGACAAGCTATCGTTGAGTTGTTCGCGCAGCCACGATGCGGCCGTTGCTTCATTGGCCGGATCGGTGTGAACCACCACGACACCTTTGTCCTCGAAGTGATACGTGCCGTCAAAACCCACGCGTGCCAATACATCGTGTTTGGCGGTCGTCGCTAATTCAGCGAAAACGCACTCAACAATAATTGGCGCGGAGAGAATTTGCTCGAAGCTGGTTTTGAGCGCGGGCCCAAGTGAAAAATTGAGCAGGCGACGCAGGGTCACGTCTTCCGGCGAGCGGGTGAACCCTTCCATGTGCGCTGCCTCGATCACCGTTTGCCGGATTTTTTCGATGTCCACCGGGTGTCCGAGCGCGGCCAACGCGAGGCGGTCGTAGATCTCGAACACTTTGGAATTTCCGCTACCGACTGCGACAAGCAGAATGCCTTCGGGTCGGGAAAATGCGAAAACGGGCGTTGCGCCTTTCAACCGATCACGGATGTATTCGCGGCGATTCGCGATCGCCTCCAACCAGCGATAGGGCTCGTCGTTCATCGTTTCGTTTTCTCCTTCCAGTAGCCGGCCTGCTCGTCCACCGAGATCGGACGCACGCCCGCCGCCGTCAGCAGCTTCACCGTCGCAAACTCACCGCGCGTCGGATCAACTCCACCTGTCGCCGTGTCGTATTCGGCCGCCGTCATCAGCAACTGGTTCGCCAGCGTCACGGCTTGATCGAGCGGCATCTCCGCGGGTTTGGGCTTACCCCACTGTTCCAGAAAATGGAGAATGCTCTTGATGCTACCCGCGCCCGATCCTGAACCGGCAAAGGCAGCGGCCTCAAACTGCGCGCCCAATGGATCGTAAAAATAAATCGACGGGCGGCTGCCCTCCACGCCATCCGTGCCGGCGAAAATCGGCGCGACCAGACCGAAGCCTTGGAGCGTCGCAGGCAGATTTTCGTGCAGCAGCCGGGCCAGTGCGCGCATCTTCGCCGGCTGACTCATTGGCTGAAGCTGGCTCCTGCGATAAAAATCGAACGAGGTCTGCAGCGTGCGCGCCATCTCCATCGCGATCGCGGGATTACCGGCAATCGCGAGGAGTGAGTGCCGATCGAGCTCGAGAATTTTTTCCGTGCGATCGGAGAAAACGATATTCCCCGCCGTCGCGCGGTGGTCGCCCGCCACGATCACGCCCGCCGCACAATGAAACGCAAAAACGGTGGTGGCCTCCACGCCAACCGCGTGCGCACCGCCACTTGGCGTCGTAGCGAACGCGAACGGGCTCTTCGGCAGCAGCGCGAGGAAGTCGCCGTTCATTCGCCGGTGCGCTGACGATAACGTCGGGCCTGGTCGGGATCAACCTTCCGCATTCGTTTCAACAAGTCCTCTGTATTCGGCTTGGCGATATTGGGCTCCTTGGGTCCGTCGCCGCCGCCTCCCGGTGTGGGAGCAGGCAAGACGGGTCGTGGCTTCTGAATTGTATCAGGCATGAGATGGCTCCTTGGTTTCTCTTCCTCGATTGGGCGGCACTGGAACAACTCGATCATGCGTTGCTAAATCAGCTTTGCAAACGGCAGCGACAGCAAATCCACAGGTGAATGGGCGGCCGCGAGTACCGCACGCCCTTGTTGCACCTGCTCCGCCGAAAACACATCGCTCAAGTCCAGCTCGATGCGCCGATGCTTGTCTTTTAAAATCACCGCGTCCCATTGGGCGGATTCGATCACGGCGCCAAACTTCTCAACGCAACCGCCGCGAAGGGCCGCCCGCGTTGTGGACGGCGGCCGCAAGTTCTCGCCCGTGATCTCCTTCAGCGCGTAAGGCAGACGCAGCGCGCCGCTGTCGAGCAGGCCGTAATACAGCCCCTGCGTGCGATCGAGGAGATGGTAGGCCAAATCCAGACTGCGCAACCACGGGTCGTCGGGCGCGAGCTTCTCGCTTTCACGGAACTGTTCGAGCAGGCGGTATTTTGCCGACCAGTCCAGCCGATCCGCAGTGGACAACGGATCGCGTTCAAGATCATCCAGCACTTCGCTCCACGCCGCAAACACCGCCTCCCACTCCGCATCCGGCGGCGGAGCGTACGCCCTCACCCATTGCAGATACGCCCGCTGTACCTCGATCGCTGTGGTCTCGCGGCCATCGCTCCGCCTGACACGCCACTTCCAATCGGTCGCACGGGAAATCGCCGTCAGTGCTCCCACCGGATCGGCCAGACGCGGCAGATCCGCAATTGGAGCACCCACCGCAAGCGCTCGGAGCACCATCGCCGTCGTTCCGACTTTCAAATACGTGGCAAACGGCGAGAGATTGGCGTCGCCCACGATCACGTGAAACCGGCGATACTTCGCGGGATTCGCGTGCGGCTCGTCGCGCGTGTTGATCAGCGGGCGATCGCGCATGGTTTCCACGCCTTCCATCGCGCAAAAAAAATCGCTGCGTTGCGCAATCTGAAAACCGGCCCGGAGAAATCGGTCCTCGGCTTCCCAGCCATATTTGCCCGCGCCACAAAAAATCTGCCGCGTCGCCAGAAAAGCCTGCATCGTTTCAGCGAGCATGCTCCAAGGCACCGAGCGCGGCAGCAGGTAGTTTTCGTGGCACCCATAGGAGTGGCCCAGGAAGTCCGTGTTGTTCTTGTAGAGGCGCACCGGATTATCCGACGTGCCGGTCGCGGCCACGGCGCAATCAGTCACAAGAACGTCGCCTGCCCAATCCTGCTGCAGCAATTCCAGCGGTGTAGTGCATTCCGGCGTACAAAATTCGGGATGGGTGTGATCGTTGTAGAACCGCGCCCCGTTGCGCAGCACGAGATCGCTCTTCAGCTCCTTAAAGCTCAGCGCGCGCCTTGCATCCTGGCCAAAATAACTCGCCTCGTCCGCATCCTGTTGGAGCGCTTTGACCCTAAACCCGCGCGCATCCTGATACGGATCTTCACGTTGATAGTCCCAGCGGTCCCGTATGCCAGGCGCGTGGGCGCTGCGCACGACGGCGATCGCTTCTTCCACGACGTCGATACCTTCCGGACGCTCTCGGGTAATGCCGTACTCCGTTTCCAGTCCGAATTGGATTTGCATGCCGTTGGACAAACTCCTGCTCTACGTTCGCGCTGCATTCCGCTCCAATTTCAAACCGCGCCGGTGCCAACCCG
>DAITQE010000349.1:0-4843 GCA_036833235.1 Opitutus sp. | reverse complement strand
CAATAACGGCGACGGCACGTTCACCGAGTGCGCGGCGGAAAGCGGCGTGGCGATCGTCGACTGGGTGAAGGCGGTCGTCACCGGCGACTTCAACAACGACGGCCGGCCGGATCTGTATCTGTCGTCGCTCGTGGGCCCGAATCACCTGTTGCGCAACGACGGACCGGCGGGTGCGGACAAGTCGTCGAAGGCGAAGTGGCGTTTTACTGAGGTGGGAGCGGCGGCGGGCGTGAGTGAGCCGATTAGGAGTTTCTCCTGCTGGTTTTGGGACTACGACAACGACGGCTGGCTCGACCTGATGGTGACTGGTTATGCGATCCACGATGCGGGCGACATTCTCGTGGACTACCTCGGCATGCCAACGCCGCAGGCTGAGCGCGCCCGACTTTATCACAACAACCACAACGGTACGTTTACTAACGTCACGAAGGAGCAGGGCGTATTCAAGATCCTGCATGCGATGGGCGCGAACTTCGGCGACCTCGACAACGACGGCTGGCTCGATTTCTACGTCGGCACTGGCGATCCAGCGCTGAGCACAATCATCCCGAACCGCATGTTCCGAAACAATGCGGGCCGCGGTTTTCAGGATGTCACCACCTCCGGCGGGTTCGGCAATCTACAGAAGGGCCACGGGATTGCCTTCGGTGATGTGGACAATGACGGCGACGAGGACATCTATTCCCACCTCGGCGGCGCGCTTTCGGGCGATCACTATCCAAGCCAGCTCTTCGAGAACCCCGGGCATGGCAACCACTGGATCAAGCTCATGCTCGAAGGCGTGAAAACGAACCGCGTCGCGCTCGGCGCGCGCATCAAGGTCGTCGCAAAAACCGCGACGGGTGAGCGAGAGATCGACCGCGTCGTCGGCAGCGGGGCGAACTTTGGGGCGTCGCCGCTCCGGCAAGAAATCGGGCTTGGGCAGGCGCAAAATGTTGTGCGCGTCGAGATATTCTGGCCGGTGACGGGCAAGACGCAGGTTGTGACCGGACTCGCCATGGATCGCTGCTACGCGATTCGCGAGGGTGAGGCCGCCCCGCGTGAAGTCACCCTGCCCCACTTCGCCTGGCCAGAGAATGCGAGTACGGCGACGCATCATCAGCACCACATGATGCCGGAGGCCGGGAAAAAATGACGTGGTCGCTCGCGCGAGAATGGCGCTGGGTTCTAGGCACGTGGTGCGCGCTGGCCGCGCCACGGGTCGATGCGGCCTCGCCCGATCTGATTGAGACGCCATTAGCGGCGCGGTCAGGACCGCGGGGAGCGACGATGTTCACCCGGCTCACGCCCGAACAGACTGGGATCGTGGTCGAGAATAATTTCGCCGATCCGAAGATGTGGGATCAGCATTATCAGGAGCTGATTTTCGGCGAGGTCGGGACGGGGATCGCGATCGGCGATTACGACGGCGACGGCCGGCCGGATGTATTCGTGGTGAGCAAGACCGAGAGCTGCCGGCTGTTCCGAAATCTGGGCGGATGGAAATTTGAGGACGTGACGGAGAAGGCCGGCTTGAGCGGGGCCACGAGCGGTTGGATGGACGCGGCGAAGAATTGGGTCGGCCTCGGCGACAACGCTGCGGCCGATGCGCCGGAATGGTGGAAGCAGGGCGCAACGTTTGCCGACGTGAACAACGACGGACGGCTCGATCTTTACGTCTGCCGGTTCGGCGCGCCGAACCGACTCTATATCAACCAAGGGGACGGCACGTTCAAGGAGGAGGCGGCTGCGCGCGGACTCGCCGTGACCGATGATTCGTGTATGGCGGAATTTTGCGATTATGACCGCGACGGCTGGCTCGACGTCTTCATTCACACGAACATGTTCGACGTCGCGAAACACCCAAACGGGCAACGCGCGTATTTGTTTCACAACAACGGCAACTGCACGTTTACCAACGTGACCGATCGCGCCGGAATTCTCGGCGAGGCGTCGACCCACTCGGCGACCTGGTGGGATTACGATAACGACGGCTGGCCAGACCTCTACGTGGCGAACGACTACGCGCCGGCGGACGTGCTCTATCATAACAACCGTGACGGCACGTTCACCAACGTGATCAACCAGGTTGTGCCGCACACGCCCTATTATGCGATGGGCGCCGATCTCGGTGACGTGAACAACGACGGGCTGATCGATTTATTCGTCGCCGACATGGCCGCCACGAACCACGAGAAGGATTTTCGCGGCATGGCCGAGGCGCGGGCACGAACGCAGATGGAGCCGCTGGATCCGGGCGTTGCGCCGCAATACATGCGTAACGTACTTTACCTGAATACGGGCACTGGCCGCGTGCTGGAGGCGGCACTACTCGCGGGCGTAGCTGCGACGGATTGGACCTGGTCGCCGCGACTGGAGGACTTGGACAACGACGGTCGGCTCGATCTGTTCGCGACGAACGGGATGATTCGCGAATACAACAACATCGATCTCCTCGCACAATCGGTCGCGAGGGAGAATCTCGCCGCCCAAAGAGCCGTCGTGCGTCAGAGTCCACCGCTGGCGGAGGCAAACATTGCGTTTCGAAATCTCGGGGACTTGCGATTCGAAAACGTGAGTGCAGCGTGGGGGCTTGACCAGCGTGGGGTGAGTTTTGGGTCGGCATTTGGCGACCTCGACGGCGACGGCGATCTGGATCTCATCTATGCGAACTATCAAGGAGGCGTGACCGTGCTGCGGAATGATTCGGATCGCGGCCATCGCGTCATCATCGCGCTACGCGGCACGAAATCCAATCGCTTCGGGGTGGGCGCGACGGTGCGAATCGAGACGGAGTCGGGCATTCAGGTCCGGTCATTGGTGCTGGCCCGTGGGTCCTTGTCCGCGAGTGAGCCCATCGTGCACTTCGGCCTCGGCGAGAATACCACGATCAAACGACTGACCATTTCCTGGCCAAGCGGAAACACGCAGTTGTTCTCCAATCTCGCCGTCGATCGTCATTTTACAATCACCGAGCCAGCCTCAACTCCGGACGCGTCCGCGGAGCCCGAGCGCAGCCGTCCGCAATTCGAGAACGTCTCGTTGCCCACCAATTTTTCCCTGCAATCGCTGGCCGACCTTGGCGACGATCCGGCCGCGCAGCCTTTGCTCCCGATGCGTCTTAACGGCCGCGGTCCAGCCCTGGCGATTGGCGATTTGAATGGTGACGGGAACGATGACGTCCTGCTTGGCGGTACAACAAAAACCGCCGCCCAAATCATTCTGGCGAAAAACGCCAGTGGGTTCGAGCGACCCGCGGCCCTGGCGAATACAGCGAGTCGGCTCGAAGAGGGACCGCTGCTCATTTTCGACGCCGACGGCGATGGCTCAAACGATGTTCTCCTGACCAAATCTGGAGCGCAACTTCCGGCCGGAGTGCCCGCCTACCAGCCTACCCTGCTGTTAAATGACGGTCATGGCGGATTCCACCCCGCAACGTCGGACGCACTCCCACTGGTTCCAATGAGTACTGGCGTAGCGATCGCGGCAGACTTTGATCGTGATGGTCGCCTCGATGTTTTTCTGGGGGCTCGCGTTCGTCCTAAACAGTACCCGCTTTCGCCCCGCAGCGCACTGCTCGCCAACCGCGGCGGACGCTTCGTCGACGTAACGGATGATCTCGCACCGGGATTACGCGAAATAGGCATGGTGGCATCTGCGTTGTGGACCGACGTCGACAACGACGGCTGGCTCGATCTGCTCATCGCGCTCGAATGGGGTGGCATACGTTATTGGCACAATAATGCCGGTCACGGTTTTGAAGATCGAACAAGCGCGGCAGGCTTCGCGGATGCCGGCACGGGCTGGTGGACCTCGTTAGCCGCTGCTGATTTCAACGGCGACGGTCGTCTCGATTACGTCGCCGGCAACGTCGGTTTAAACACGCCCTATACTGCGAGCCCAAGTCATCCCGCGTTGCTGTTCTACGGCAGCTTTCCAACTGGAACGCCCCAGATTATCGAAGCGTTCTATGAGGGAGATCGCTTGTTCCCGCGTCGCTCGCGCCAGGAGCTCGGCGCAAAAATCCCCGCTCTCCTGAAACGTTTCCCGAAGAACGATACGTTCGCTCGCGCAAGTTTGGAGGAAATACTCGGGGAGGATCGTCTCGCGACTGCGAGACGCTTCTCTGCAACGGAATTGAGCAGTGGCGTGTTCCTGAGTCAGCCGGACGGCACGTTTCGTTTTCAACCACTGCCCCGACTGGCGCAGATCTCGCCGATCGAGGGCATCGCCGCCGGTGATTTCGATGGAGATGGACATGCCGATATCTACGCGGTGCAAAACAGTCACGCGCCGGTCGCTGCGATTGGCCGCTTCGATGGCGGCCTGAGTCAGTTGCTGCGCGGTGACGGTCGCGGAAATTTTTCACCCGTCGCTCTGACGGAAAGTGGCTTGGTCGTAACCGGTGACGCCCGTGCCCTCGTCGTTCTGGACCTCGACCATGACGGTTGGCCGGACTTTCTAATCAGCCGAAACAACAACACGACCCTCGCGTATCGAAATCGTGGCGTCACTCAACGCCATTCGATGCGAGTGGAGTTGCGCAGTCGGCCCGGCAATCCGAATGCGATCGGCGCGCGGATCACCGTTGAACTCTCCGACGGCTCGTCGCAAACGAGCGAGGTGTATGCAGGATCCAGTTACTTCAGCCAATCGTCCGCCGCTCTTTTCTTCGGATACCCAGAGGCTAATCCACCTCGTCAGATCCGCGTGCTCTGGCCGTCAGGCGCAACTTCGATCTACGACGGCCCGTTCTCATCGCCGACGATTGTACTCTCCGCGCCACTGCCGTGATCTCGGCGCGAGTAAAAATCCCCGGAGCAAACTCCGCGGCATTGCAGAAACCGATGTCTGGGTCCGGGGA
>DAITQE010000348.1:0-4851 GCA_036833235.1 Opitutus sp. | reverse complement strand
GTACAGGTTTTTCACGACCTGGCCGTCGATCAGCGCTATACGATCACCGAGCCGGTCGCACCGCGGAGTCCGGCGACGGCGAGCCTGACGTCGGTTGCGCCACTGTTCTCCGAGGTTGGCGCGGAGATCGGGCTCGCCCTGGCGTCGCACGAGGCGAAGATCGATGAACTGGACCAGCAGCCCTTGCTGCCGTTGCGCCACAACCGCATCGGGCCAACGCTTGCGGTGGGCGATCTCGACGGCGACGGGCGCGCCGACGCGGTGCTCGGCGGAACTGCGCTCGATCCGCTTCGCGTTGCACGGGCGGCGGGAAAGACATTCGTGGTTTCCTCACCGCTTTCGGCGCCGCCGAATGGTTTGAACGACGGACCGCTTGTCCTGTTCGACGCGGATGGTAATGGGACGCTCGATCTGCTCGTGACGAAGGGCGGTGTGGGTCTGCCGGCGGGCGCCGCGGAATATCAGCCGGTGTTGTATCTGAATGACGGGCACGCCGGCTTTCGCGCGGTGCCGGCCGCGGCATTGCCGGTGCTGCCGGTGAGCGCCGGCGCGGCGGTGGCGGCGGATTTCGATCACGATGGCAAAACCGATCTCTTCATCGGAGGGCGGATTGTCCCGGGGCAATATCCGCAACCGCCGCGAAGTGCGTTGTGGGCGAATCGCGGCGGCGGTCATTTCGAGGATGTCACCGACGCGATCGCGCCGGCGCTGCGCAATGTCGGAATGGTGACCGCGGCTCTATGGAGTGACGTGGATGGCGACGGCTGGCTGGATCTGTTGATTGCGATCGAATGGGGCAACGTGCGGTGTTTCCACAACGAGCACGGCGGTGGCTTTGCAGACTGGACGGGCCCGCTCGGGTTCGCGGCAGCGGGCGCCGGTTGGTGGAGCGCATTGGCGAGTGCCGACTTCAACGGTGACGGGCGCCCGGACTACGTGGCGGGCAACCTCGGACTGAACACGCCTTATCGAGCCGACGCGCAGCACCCGACACTGCTCTTTGCCGGTGACTTCAAGGGCGATGGCGGCGAGCAGTTGATTGAAGCTTATTATGAAGGCGACCGGCTTTATCCGCGGCGGGCGCGGCGCGATCTCGGCGCGTCGATTCCTTCGATTATGAAACGGTTCCCGAGGAATGACGCGTACGCCCGCGCGACCCTCGGTGAGCTTTTCGGCGAGGAAAAGCTCAAGGAAGCGCAGCGATTCGCAGCGCCGGAGCTACGCAGCGGCGTGTTCCTAAGTCAGCCGGATGGCAAATACGTTTTCGTACCGCTCCCGCGGATCGCGCAGATTTCGCCGTTTGAAGCGGTGGTGGCCGGCGATTTCGACGGCGATGGGCGCGCAGATATTTATGCCGTGCAGAACTCGTGGGCGCCGGTGCCCTTTGTCGGCCGGTTCGACGGCGGGCTTAGCCAGCTTTTGCGTGGCGACGGACGTGGAGGGTTTACGACTGTGCCACCGGCCGAGAGCGGATTGATTGTTCCCGGCGATGCGAAGGCGGTAATGATGATCGATCTCGCTGGCGATGGCCGTCGCGGGTTTATGGTTACACGAAATAACAGCACTGCGCTCGCGTTTAGAAGCCGCGCAAACGCTGGCGCACAGAAGCGGTAGCCGGAGTATTTAATCTCCAACGAACCCAACCATTGGGCCAAAGAGGACCCAGAACTCGCAGAAAGAAAAAATTCGATCCGAACAAGAGCCTTCGTCTCAATCGGCGTCAATCCGCGACAAAACGGCTGATTTGGATTTGCGAACAAAATCACCTTGCGCTCGCCATCGCGCAAGAACGTCGCAAACACGAGGCGCATGTTGTCTCCGTCTTCCGCCGCACCGCTGGCTCCTTTGTCGGGATTGCATGATCCTGATGCGGTGCTCGACCGTTTCCTGACGGTGATGGCCGAACGCGGATTGGAACTCTACGCAGAGCAAGAGGAGGCGATCATCGAACTTTTCGCCGGCCGAAACGTTGTTCTCAATACGCCTACGGGCTCGGGGAAGTCACTCGTGGCGGCCGCATTTCATTTCAAGGCGCTCTGCGCGGGCGAGCGATCGGTTTATACGTGTCCAATCAAAGCGCTGGTCAATGAGAAGTTCCTTTCGCTGTGTCGTGACTTCGGTCCGGAGAACGTCGGGATGATGACGGGCGATGCGAGCGTCAATCCACAGGCGCGTATTCTGTGCTGCACCGCGGAGATTCTCGCCAACATCGCGCTCCATCGCGGCAGTGAGAGCGATTTGCGCGCGGTTGTGATGGACGAATTTCATTACTACTCCGACACCGCTCGCGGCTATGCCTGGCAAGTTCCGCTGCTCGCGATGCCTCAAGCACGCTTTCTGTTAATGTCGGCCACGCTGGGCGCGACGGAATTTTTCGAGAAGGACATGACGCGGCTGACGGGTGCACCGAGCGTGACGGTGCGAAGCGACCGGCGGCCCGTGCCATTGGAATTTGAATACTCGGAAACGCCTTTGACTGAGCGGGTGGCTGCTTTGCTGGAGAACAAACAAGCGCCGGTTTATCTGGTCTATTTCACGCAACGCTCAGCGTCGGAAGCAGCGCAGAGTTTGATGAGCCTGAATGTGTGTTCGAAAGAAGAAAAAGCAGCGCTGCAGCAGGAACTCGAGGGCGTGAAGTTCAACAGTCCCTACGGTAAAGAAATGAAACGATGGCTGCGGCACGGCATCGGGGTGCATCACGCCGGGCTGCTGCCGAAGTATCGCATTCTCGTCGAGCAGCTCGCGCAAAAAGGCCGGCTCAAGCTCATCTGTGGCACGGACACGCTCGGGGTTGGGATCAACGTTCCGATTCGGACGGTGGTGTTCACTCAACTCTGGAAATATGATGGCACCAAGGCGGCGATTCTCAGCGTGCGCGATTTTAGGCAGGTGGCCGGACGAGCAGGGCGGAAGGGCTACGACGATAAAGGCTATGTCGTCGTGCAAGCTCCCGAGTACATCGTCGAAAACAAGCGCGCGGAGGAGAAGGCTGCGGGAGATCCGAAGAAGCAGAAAAAACTGGTGAAGCAGCGTGCGCCAGAAGGCGAGGTTGGCTGGGACGCGAAGACGTTTGAACGCTTGATGGCGGCGCCGCCGGAAGGGTTATCGTCGCGATTCGAGGTGACTCATGGCATGTTGCTGCTCGTGCTGAGCCGCGACTCGGATGGTTGCCGCGCGATGCGACAGTTGATCGCGGATTGCCACGAAACGCCGCATAAAAAGAAAGCGCTGCGCCATCGCGCATGGCAGTTATTCCGGGCACTGCTCGATCGGAAGATCGTAGAGTGGATTCCTCCGGAGCCTTCGGGACGCAAGCTGCGAGTGAATGTGGAGCTTCAGGAAGATTTTTCGCTGCACCAAGCGCTGTCGCTCTACTTGATCGACACGTTACCGCTGCTCGATCGTGAATCGCCGGATTATCCGTTCGACGTGCTCACGCTGTGCGAGGCGATCGTCGAGGATCCGGATCAAATTTTGCGCCGCCAGGTGGACAAGCTGAAGGGGGATAAATTGATGGAGCTGAAGGCGGCGGACGTGCCCTACGAGGAGCGAATGGAGAAGTTGCAGGAGATTGAACACCCCAAGCCGCGGCGTGAGTTTATTTATGATACGTTCAACGCGTGGGCGGCGGCGCACCCGTGGGTTGGGCAGGAAAATGTGAAGCCGAAGTCCATCGCGCGAGAAATGTTCGAGCGTTATCAATCGTTCGCGGACTACATCCGCGAGTATGGTCTTGAACGTTCGGAGGGACTGTTGTTGCGACATCTGTCGCAGGTCTGGAAAGTTCTCTCGCAGACGGTGCCGGAAAGCATGAAGACCGAGCCGGTGATCGAGATGGAGGATTATTTTCGCGAACTGATTCGCGGCATCGATTCCAGCTTGCTCGAAGAGTGGGAACGCCTGCGCAATCCCGAGTTCGTGGCCGTCGAGACGGCGGAGAAGCCGCTGCGCCCGGCGACCTTCGACATCACGCGCGATACGGCGGCGTTCCGGCGGCTGGTGCGGACGGCCATCCTCGGATTTCTGCAAGACGTTTCGGCGCGGGACTGGGAAAATGCGGCAGAGCGGATGGGCAATCTCGGAGACGCGCGGCGCATCGAGGATGCGTTTCGCTCCTATTTCGACGAACGTGAGCGCGTCCGGCTGGATCCGGAAGGAAGGTCGGTGAAGCACACGCATTGGGAGGAGAACGCCGACGCTGACGAATGGAGTGTCGCACAAGTGCTCGTCGATCCGGCCGAGCAGAACGATTGGGAGGCGAACTTCACGGTGCTGATGGCGAAGTCACGCGCAGAAAATCGGGCGGTGCTGCGGTTCGAGGGCGTGCATGCAATCGGAAGCGGGTAGTGCTGAGCACAAGCGGGATGCCATCCGTTACGTGGTAGGCCGCGAGCTTGGTCGCGCTTCAATCGCGCCAGCAAGCTGGCGGCCTAGTCAAGTTACCATTCCAAAACCAAAGACCATGGGTCGTGCGTCTCCGCGCTTGGTTTTTGCGTGCAAGTTCCAGAGCGTCGGAAGAGTTTTGCGGGATGAATCGGCTTCAGCGATGGTGCGGTAAAAGCAGGTTGGTGCTGTTGGCGCTAGGAATGATTTTCCTCGGAGCGACCGGCTGCCGTCGGTCCGAATCAGCCCCGGTAACCTCGGCGGCGGCGGCCGGGAAGCCTGCGGTGAAACTCGATCTTTCGTACCTCACTCCGAAAGAGATCGGTGCAACCATCGGTCGGCCGCCTTGGATCGCGCATGTCAACACCGTCGATTTGGACAAAGACGGACGGCTCGATGTGATTTTCTGTGAAGCTCAGGAAAATCAGGTCGTGTGGCTTCGGCAGACGGCGCCGGGTGGCTTCGAAG
>DAITQE010000347.1:0-4854 GCA_036833235.1 Opitutus sp. | reverse complement strand
AGCAAGCTCGCGGCCTACCACCTAACGGATTGCGCCATCAAAACGAAAGACCGTGCGGGACCGGCGCATCTCTCGATTGACGGCGGCTTGTGTAGGTTGCGCGCCTGTCGCGCAACGTGGCGCGACACTCGCGCAACCTACGTACCCGAAACTCGGAGATGCGCCCTCTCCGCTTTGCCGGATTCGCCGGGTTTGAGAGTGAAAGTCGCGGGTGCTTCACATTCGCAACGCGTGCAGAACTTGAAATTTCAGGCCGAGGTGAGACGGGTGTAGCAACTGCAACAAAGACAGCTTCCGTTGACTGAAACGCGCTGCATCAGCGACTGACATTTCCGCAATGACCTTCGTGGCGTGGCGGATGAAGAATGCTTCGTGAGATTCAACCGCTGCGCTCGAGAAACGATTGCGCACGAGCGCATCCGACAACCAATCCCAACATACATGACACGTGAGATCCTGTTCTCCAGCACGCGCCAGGAGGTTATTATTTTGTCGGTGACGGTGATAGGCGCGCGCCGTACCGATGGGACATGCTTCGGATAACTCGCGCCACGTTTTGCCGTAGTCACACGCCACAAAGAGTCCCGTCCACGGCTGCCCTGCGATCTGCTCAGCGAGCGCAACGGCGGCAAGTGGCGCATCGATCACGTAGCCCTCGGCTGCAGTGGTTGGAAGAATCAGCGGCGGTTCAGTCGCAACCTCGATTTCCTTCAGGCCATCGCCGACGAGCGCCACGGCGATTTCGCGCCATTTACCGCGGCGGAAAACGAAGCGTCGAAATGGTTGTGCGTCAAAAAACTCATTCGAAAAGACGATGCATTCTCCCGATAATTGAATGTCGGCGCCGATGGAAAATGTCCGACTCGCGCGAAACGGATGAGCGACGCCGGCGAGAACGCCTTCGGGCGATTCCGCGCCGATTTCGACAAACGTGAAATCGCTCGCTGAGCGAGCGCCCAGCAATGTTACACAGGACGCGACGACCAGTTCTCCAAACACTGGGCCGCTGGTGCTTGCCGTGAAGAAATCCGTTCCGGGAGCATATCCGATTCGGTGCCGGTCGCGCCGGTAGTAACCGACGTGTTCATCGTACAGCGCGAGTTCCATGAATCGTCCAAAGTCCATCAAGCAATCAGCCGCAGCGTGTGCGCGGAAAACCGCGGCAAATTCAGGAGACGCTTTGGAATCGTAGATCGTGCTCAAACAGATGCGGAAATAAAGAATCGGGCTGGTCGAGTCACCCGGAGAGTGCGCCCGTAGTGGACGAACCCATTTACAAAACGAACCGGATGCACACAGTCGGCTGGATGTTCAAACGGATTCTGATCCTCGCTGTGGGAGTGGCATTGGGTCTTGGCGCGACTGTCATTGCGCCGAGGCTGAGCCAGGCGTGGGGACTCTTTCCGAATCGTGACCTCAATCAGTCGGCGGAGTACATGCGCGAGGTCCTCCAGATGGTTAATCAGAATTACGTCGATGCAGATAGCGCCAAATACGGCGTGCTCGCGAAGACCGCCATCCATGGAATGGTCGAGTCGCTCGATCCACATTCCGAATACTTGGAGGCTCGCGATTTCGATGAGCTGGAAGAACAGCTGAGCGGTGACTTCAGCGGGATTGGGATTCAGGTCGAAATGCGAAAAGAACATGTCCTTGTCATCGCTCCCATCGCAAATTCGCCCGGCGAGCGGGCTGGAATCGAACGGGGTGACGAAGTTCTCGGCGTGGATGGCAAGGGCCTCGAGAAGAACGCGGCGATGGAGACCGTGATCGAACGGCTACGGGGCAAGCCGGGCACAATGGTTACGGTTGATCTCTTCCGACCGAGTACCGCCAAGAAATTCCAACTCACATTGCAGCGCGAATTAATCAAGCTGGAGAGTGTGCGTGCCCCCAAGATTCTGGCGAACCATACGGGTTACATTCTGATCACTGAGTTTTCGGAGAACACGGGCGAGGAGTTTGGTCGGGCGCTGGATCAGTTGCTGCGAGAGGGGATAGATAGTCTCGTCATCGACCTGCGCAACAATCCGGGTGGATTGCTCGACGCTGCGGTTGCAGTGGCCGAACCCTTTTTCCGGAAGGATGAATTGATTGTGTTCACGCGTGGCCGGAAGCCATCGGACTCCGAGACGTACCGTGCCGAAGCTGAAGGTGAACCGCTGGCGATTCCACTCGCTGTGATTATCAACGCCGGTACCGCGAGTGCCGCGGAAGTGGTCACAGGCGCGCTGAAAGATACGGGACGGGCGGTCGTGATCGGAGAACGGTCCTTTGGCAAAGGATCCGTGCAATCGATCTTTCGCTTGAAGAATGGCGAAGGACTGAGGCTCACGACGGCGCGCTACTACACGCCGGGAGGCGTCAGTATCCACGAAAAGGGTATAACCCCGCAGGTCGAGGTGGTGATGACGGCGGAGGAAGATAGTAAGTTGCGGTTGCAACACACGCGCGACGACGTGGTGGATCCGGCGGCGTTTAAAGCACGCTTTGGGTTTGAGCCGATCGAGGATCGTCAGCTGCAGGTTGCGCTCGACGTGCTCAAGGCGGTGAAAACGTTCGACTCGCGGCGAAACGCGGTAGCCGTCCATTGAGCGCATGATCCTCGCGCTCGAGAGCTCGTGTGACGAAACGGCGGTCGCCCTTTTCAATCCTCATCGCGGTCTGGTGGGGGAGTGGGTGCACAGCCAAATCGCGATCCACGAGCAACACGGCGGAGTCGTTCCAGACCTCGCCACGCGCGAACATCTCCGCAATATCGGGCCGTTGCTCGAGCGCGCGAAACGCGCGCCAGAGTTCGCTGTTGTCCGCGAAATCGCCGTCACGAACGGGCCTGGCCTGGCAGCGTGTCTCGCGATTGGAGTCGCTGCGGCAAAGGCACTCTCGATCGAATGGCGGGTGCCGCTGATCGGCGTGAATCATCTGCGAGGACACGCCTGGTCGCCCTTTATTGCGCTGCACCAAGAAAAGCCGGACGAGTTCGAACGCCGGCTCGCAAACATGCTGCCACACCTTGGATTGATTGTATCCGGCGGTAACACGCTGCTTTTCACGCTGGGGGCGGATCGACGATTGACGGTGTTGTCCTCGACGCGCGATGACGCAGCGGGCGAGGCGCTCGATAAAGGCGCGAAACTCCTCGGGCTTGGTTATCCCGGCGGACCGCTAATCGAACGGCTGGCGCAAGGCGGAAAGAGCGATGCGTTCGATTTTCCACGCGGAATCGGCCGCCGTGACGAGTTGGATTTCAGCTTCTCAGGAGTAAAAACGAGCTTACGCTACCTCATCGAGAAGCTCTCGCCTGATGACGTGCGCGCGCGGATACATGATTTGTGCGCGAGCTATCAGCAGGCGGTGATCGACGCGCTGGCGCGAAAAACGCGGGCCGCGTTGCGGCAGGGTGAGGGCGTGTACCGTAGTGTCGGGCTCAGCGGTGGCGTGGCGAACAACGCTGCGCTTCGGGCATTGTTGGGACGCGAAGCCGAGCGGGTGAGCGTACCTTTTTTCGCGGCGCAGCCGCAGCACACCGGAGATAACGCTGGGATGATTGCGTTTGCTGCTTGGGCCGACACGACGGGCACAGACCGCCGGTCAGGAATGGGCTTGCGCGTTGAACCGAGCGCGGCGCTCGCGGACTGCGAATGCGTGTTCGGCGGGTGATCTGCTTGCCGTGCTGAAGCTGCGATTCCGCGCGGACGAAGCTCGAAGCTTACTTGTAGTCGCGACGCAGATTACTCGGCAAAATACCGAGTTCTTCGCGATACTTTGCCACCGTCCGGCGTGCGAGCGTCAGACCTTTATCATGGAGCTTGGCGACGAGTTCCTGGTCGCTGAGCGGCGACGATTTGTCTTCCATCGTCACCAAGTCCGCCAGCAGTTCCTTCACACTTGTATTGGAAACTGAAGCGCCGCTGTCCGCCTCATATCCCGTGGTGAAAAAATATTTGAAGTCGAAGACACCGTGAGGCGTCTGCATGTATTTATTGGCGATCGCGCGACTAACCGTGGTTTCGTGCACGCCGACGATATCGGCGATCTGCGTCATGGTCAGTGGACGCAGTTGCGAGACGCCGTGCTCGAAGAACGCGGTTTGCGCCTTGATGATCTCGCGCGTGATTCGCTCGATTGTGCGCTGACGTTGTTCGATTGAATCGATGAGAAACTTGCCGGAACGCATCCGCTCTCTCAGATAATCGCGCTCCTCTTTCGAGAGCGTGCCCTTGGCGATCAGCTCCCGGTACGTGCTGGAGAGTCGCAGCCGCGGGATGTAATCACTGTTGAGATGGATTTTCCACTCATCTCCATCTTTCTCCACGACGACGTCAGGCACGACGACGCGATTGTTGTCTTCTGCGAATCGCCGGCCCGGTGCAGGGTCCAATTTGCCGATTTCCTCGATCGCGGCCTGCACATCGTCAGGAGCCGCGCCTAGTTTCCGCGAAAGTTCCGGAATGCGTCGACGTGAGAGCAACTCAAACTGGTCCCGCAGCATCCTTGCGGCGAGCGTATCGCCGCGACCTTTGGCCCGGAGTTGCGCCAGCAGGCACTCGGCCAGCGTCTGGCTGCCGATGCCCGGCGGGTCGAAGCTCTGCAACAGTTTCAGCGCCTCCACGACTGTGTCGTACGGCAGGCCGGTTTGCAGAGCTACATCCGAAGGGTTTTGAGCGAGGTAACCGCGATCGTCGAGATTGCCGATGAGCTGTTTCAGCGCGTCGAGCACGGGCTGAGCGAGTTCATCGAGCACCACTTGCTGCATGAGGTGCTCCTGGAGGGAAGTCTCGCTAACGAGGGAATCAAAAAAATGCTGCCGCTTCTCCGCATCTTCCGCGGTGTAGGACTGGCTCCCGCCGGCGT
>DAITQE010000346.1:0-4856 GCA_036833235.1 Opitutus sp. | reverse complement strand
AAGATGCCCGCGCTACGATGGCCGACCGCCACCGACAACTCACAGATGCGCCCGAGGCGCCCGCTACGACGAGTCCCGCCTTGCGCCCGCTCGCGTACCGACCATCCTGTTGCGCGTCATGGAAACCACCGCCAAAGTCTGGACCGACGAGGAGCTGATGGCTCTGCCGAAGGACGGCTATAAGCGCGAACTGCTCCAAGGAGAAATCATCATGAGCCCTGCCGGTTCGGAACATGGAATCATTGCAGTCGCGATTTGCGCTGAGCTGAGGAACTTCGTCCGCAGCCGCAAGCTCGGCGCGGTCTTCGATTCCAGCACCGGCTTTCGCCTGACACCGGACGATCTGCTCTCGCCCGACGCCGCCTTCGTCACGCGGGCGCGACTCGCGGCGTTGCCCCGCATTCCGCGGGGCTTTTTTGCCGGTGCGCCCGATTTGGTGGTAGAGGTGCTTTCGCCTTCCGACACGCTCGACCGCGTCCATGACAAGATGGTGCGCTATTTCGCGTACGGCTGCCGGCTCGCGTGGGTCGTCAACCCGGTCGAGCGCAACGCCCTCGTTTATCGCACCGCCGAGGCCGAGCGCCTCCTCCGCGGGACCGACGCCCTCGACGGCGAGGACGTGGTCCCCGGCTTCCGCCTGCCGCTGGCGGATTTGTTTGCCGACCTTTCGTTCGAGTGAGACGCGAGTGTTAACGGCAAATCGTTCCTCGTTCCTCGTTCTCTTTATCGTTCTCTCGATCAGACGAGAAGAGAACGAAGAACGATTAAGAGAACGAGAACGAATCAACCCTTGGCTGCGCAGCGGGCGCATCTGCCGGTTGGCGGTGGACCTGTAGGGTCGTCGCTTGCGACGACCGCGGCCTTCGCAAGCGAAGGCCCTACATTCGAACCGACAACCCGGAGATGCGCCCTGCGCAGCCACAAGGCCCCAATCCGATTTCCTCGTCTCGCGAAGGCTCCGAAGGAAACGAAGGGGGTGGGGAAAACCTTCGTTCCCTTCGCCTCCTTCGCGAGACTCGTTCGATCATTACGACAAACAGGTTGGTCTCCACAGACGAATAGTCGGATAAAATCGATCTCTGTTTTTTTGCGCCTTTTTGTGCTTTTTGTGGCCATCCCCTCCGTGGTTTGGGTTTGCCTGCGGCCCCGTCGCGCCGGGCGTTTTTGTGGCCATTCGGCTTGCTCGAACTTCGGTTGCGGCTGTGCCGCGCTGTGCGGGTTTCGCAGGATTTCAGCCGTAAGACTAACGCGAATACTGGAGGGTTCCGCCCCCATAGATCGCCTTGCGGCCGAGTTCGCGCTCGATGGCCAGAAGGCGGTTGTATTTCGCAATGCGTTCGGAGCGACAGAGCGAGCCGGTTTTGATCTGGCCCGCGCCCGTGCCGACCGCGAAATCGGCGATGAACGCATCCTCCGTCTCGCCGGAGCGGTGCGAGATGACCACGCCGTATCCGGATTTCTGAGCGAGCGCCACCGTATCAAGCGTTTCCGAGACGGTGCCGATTTGGTTGAGCTTGATCAGAATCGCGTTCGCAATGCCGTCTTCGATGCCTTTGGCGAAAATCTTCGGATTGGTGACAAAGTTGTCGTCGCCGACGAGTTGAAGCTTTTCGCCGAGCGCGACGGTGATGGCTTTCCAACCGGCGGCGTCTTCCTCGCCCATGCCGTCTTCGAGGGAAACGATCGGGTGTTTCTTCGCCCACTCGCTATACAATGCCACCATCTCGTCCGGGGATTTCCGTTCGCCGCTGGATTTTTTGAATACGTAGCCGCCGTCTTCGTAAAACTCACTGGCCGCTGGATCGATCGCGATCGCGATGTCGCGGCCCGGCTTGTAGCCCGCCGCCCCGATCGCTTCAACGATCACCTCCACCGCTTCGTCGTTCGTTTTGAGACTGGGGGCGAAGCCGCCTTCGTCGCCGACGGCAGTCACGAGCCCTCGCTTCTGCAACAATTTCTTCAGCGCGTGAAACGTTTCCGCGCCGTAGCGCAGCGCCTCCGCGAAACTCGGCGCGCCGATCGGGAAGAGCATGAATTCCTGGAAATCGACGTTGTTCGTCGAATGCGCGCCGCCATTGATGACGTTCATCATCGGCGCCGGCAGAACATAGGGAGCGCGGGCTTTGCCGCCGTGCAGCCGGCGGATGTGCTCATACAGCGGCAAATCGGCTTCCAGAGCCGCGGCGCGGCACACGGCCATCGAGACACCGAGGATGGCGTTGGCGCCGAGCTTCGATTTTGTTTCCGTGCCGTCGAGCTTGCACATGAGCGTGTCGATCTCGCGCTGCGCGTGGGGCGACTTGCCCTTGAGCTTTCGCGCGATCACGTCGTTGACGTTGGCGACAGCGCGGAGCACGCCCTTGCCGCCGTAGCGTTTCACGTCGCCGTCGCGCAGCTCCACGGCTTCGCGGATGCCCGTTGAGGCGCCCGAGGGCACGGCGGCTGAGCCGACGATGCCATTGGCGAGGCGCACCGTCACCGAGACGGTGGGATTGCCGCGGGAGTCAAGAATCTCCTGCGCGGCAATACTGCGAATGGCGTTTTTTGCCGGGACATTTTTCGATGTTTTTTTCATAGACGGAAACGGGATGCGGCCTCAGTCACCGCGCTGAATGAACCAAATAGTAATGAGAACCCGGGGTCCCAGCGTGAGCAGGGCCCGCGCATAGACGCGCCAGAACCGGTTGAAGAAATCGGTCAACTCTGGAGCGAAGCGTTTGTTCCATGACAGCATGAAGGCGGTTACAAACGAAGCGGAGAGGGTGAACCCAAGAATCTGAAGAGTGGCCTCGCGCACGTGCGTCGCTTTGGAGTTGCTCGATTCCGGCCCGACGGACTCACGGGCTCTCTCCCGCTTCCGGCAAACGCTCGGGCTTCGCGGCATCGGAATTGCGAACAATCAAAACGTCGCAGTGCGCATTTTCGCTGACGCGGTCGGTATTGTGGCCGAGCAGGTGGCCCCAGAGCCGCGAGTGACCAGAATGGCCCATTACGAGCAGATCGCATTTTCCACGCTTGGCGGTGAGCACCACTGTGCGTGATGGATTGCCACTCGCCTGTTCCAAGGCGATTGGACAGCTAAAGTCTTTTTCGATCCGCCGAACGCTACGCTGGAGTTTCGCGAGAAACGCCTGCGCCGCTTCGCGTTCTGCCTTCACTTCGCCGGCTCCGCCGGCGAACCGCGGCAGGGGAGCATGTACCCAAAGTGCGGTGACGGTGCCACTCGCTTGGCGGGCAAGATGAGTGGCGGTTTTCAACGCTGCAGCCGAGCCGGGTGACCCGTCGAAGCCGACGAGGATGTTGTGATACATGGATTAGCCCTCCTTGGGATCTGGAGTTAACGATTGCGAAGCGATGATCGGAACGTCACGCCGATGGCGCCGCGCGTAGGCGACTCCCCAGGCGTGCATCGTCTCGAGCGAGGGGCGGAAAAAGCGTTCGGCGATGAGCGTCGGCACGAACGCACTGAGGATCACCACCGTGACGAGCACGGAGTATTGCTCCTGATTGATGAGCTTGTTCTGCAATCCAAACAGCGATGAAATCGTGCCGAACGTAAGTCCGGTCGCCATGAGCAAGGAGGTGAAACCGGCTTCGCGCTTTTCCATGGTGAAATGGCGGCAGAGCGGCCAGACCCCGACGAGCTTCGTGCCCATTTTCAAGCCGAGGAGAATGGCGATCACGCCGAGACTCGCGGCCAACGCTGGGATCGAGACGTAAAGGCCAGCTTTCAAGAAATAGAACGGTGTCAGCAGGGTGAACGCGATCGTGCGCATGCGATGCATGATCGTCTTGTCGCGAACGAATACACCCGCGACGACCAGCCCCACGAGATAGGCCGGTAACACGGCCTCGCTTTTCGCCGTCGATGCCAGCCCGCCGAGGAAAAACAGGATGAGAAAAAGAAACTTCATCTCTGGTTCGCTCACCCGCTTCGAGCCCAGCCGGGCGAAGAGGAAGCGCGTCCACGCCGGCATGAACCAAAGCATGACGCACATGACGACCACGAAAACCAGCAACCACCAATTGAATGAAGCGAACAGAATTCCGAGCGCGAGCACGGTGCCGAAATCCGTGATGAAACAGGCAGCGAGGATCATCTTCCCGAGCGGCGTATCACCGAGTCCCCCTTCAATCATCACAGCGTAGACGACCGCCACCGAAGTAGTCGAAAGAGCAATACCCGCAATCTGGGCAGACCGTAAGTCCCAGCCGAGCACATGCTGCGCGAACATCCACACACCGATGAACGGCAGGACAAACGACACCACGCCGACAACCATACTGGCCTTGAGATTGGCTTTGAGTGACGTGGGATCGATCTCCGCACCGGCGAGAAACGTCAGCGTGCCACTCCCCAGCAACGCGAGAAAGTTCATCCACGGCGCTGTTTCGTGGATACCAAGAAAGTTGCCCGCGGCGACGCCCATCAGAATCTCGATCAGCGCCACCGAGATACCGAGCCGGATCGAGATCAGGCTCGCGAGAAACGCGAGCCCCATCCACAGCGCGGCGGCGAACCAAATATTTTCCAAGCTCATGCGGTAGGCGTCGCCGGATGCACTCCGCGGTAATGAATCACCTTCACCTTTTCCAAGGTGACGAGTCCGCCGCCCATCGCGTGGTCCAGGAACGGAAGAAAGGCGTTAATTTTTTCCTCCGTATCGACGATTTCGATCACCAGCGGCAGATCATCGGACAGCCGCAAGATTTTAGAGGTGTGCAGGTGGCTCGATTTGCCGAAGCCGAGCGCGCTGCGCAGCACCGTGGCGCCCGCGAGATGTTGTTCGCGAGCCTTGAGGACGATCGCCTCGTAGAGCGGCTTCCCGTGGTACTTGTCCCGCTCCCCGATATGG
>DAITQE010000345.1:242-4870 GCA_036833235.1 Opitutus sp. | reverse complement strand
CCAACCCGCAGTGCTGCGACTGACGGTTGATCGCGCGAAGATCGAAGCGGGTGGGGCGGACCTGGCATTTGTGACGGTCGAAGTGCTGGATCGTACGGGCATTCCGGTGCCCAGCGCGACGCCGCTGGTCCGTTATGAGATCACCGGACCTGGGGCAATCGCAGGCATCGGTAGTGGAGATTTAACCACGACGGAGTCATATCAGGCCAACCCGCGTCATCTTTTCCAAGGTCGTGGTCTAGTTGTGATTCGTTCGGGCAAAACGGCGGGCCAAATCAAACTCACGGCCACTGCCGCTGGTCTGCCGCGCGCTGAGATCACCGTTGCCACGTTTATGCCACGGTGAAAATCGCCATGCGCCTTCGTCTGGGACTTTTGATTTTCTTGCGTTCGACCCTTCGACCGCTCCGGGGCCACGACTGTAGCTGCGAGCGTGAGCGAGTGGACGAACTTCCACTCGCTCACGCTCGCAGCTACGGGAGACAGGAGAGTTTGCTCGCGCGGATTTTGCGCGGCGCGGTCATCATTGGTATCGCGCTCGCCGGAACGCGCGCGCCTGCTGGCGCGACTCCTGGCGCGGCGCTCGAGGCGGCGTTTCGCGCGCCGCCGTTTGCCGCGCGGCCGTGGGTGTTTTGGTATTGGATGAACGCGAGCTCGTCGCGCGCCGGAATCACGGCGGACCTCGAAGCGATGAAAGCGGCCGGAATCGGCGGCGCTCACCTTGTCATGATTCGCGGCGCCGCCAAGCCGTCGTTATACGAACCAACGGCCGAGCAGTTTACGCCCGAGTGGTGGGATCATATTAAATTCGCCTTGAGCGAGGCAGAGCGTCTCGGATTGAGGATCGCGATGCACGCGAGCGACGGATACGCGACGGCCGGTGGGCCGTGGATCACGCCCGAGCTTGCGATGCAAAAGATCGTGTCGAGTCGCGTGGAGCTGGACGGAGGACGCCGCGTCGAAACGACGCTGCCGGTGCCACCGAGCAATGCCGGATTCTATCGCGACGTTCGCGTGGTGGCGTTTCCCGCGGCGGCGGGGGCGGGCGTGACGTCGCGTTCGCTCGCGCCGAAAATCACCACCAGCCAGCCCGATACGGACGCGCAGTTTCTCGCCGGGAAAGCCGACGCCGTTTTCAAGAGCAATGAAGCGTGCTGGATTCAGTATGCGTTCACCGAGCCGTTCACGTGCCGCGCACTGACCGTCCGCACGCCAAGGACGAAAGGTATTCAGTTTAACACGTACAACGCGAACCGGCTGGCGCTCGAGGTGAGCGACGACGGCGAGCATTTCCGGCGAGTCACGCAGCTCGTTCCGCCGCGTCACGGCTGGCAGGACGGCGACGCCGACTTGACCCATTCGATCCCGGCAGTGACCGCGCGGTATTTTCGTTTCGAATATGACCCCGAGAGTCGCGAAGCGGGCGCAGAGGACCTCGACTCCGCCAAATGGAAACGGCCGCTCACGCTCTCTGGCATCGATTTATTTGCGGAGCCGCGGATTCACCAATACGAAGGCAAGACGGGCGAAGTCTGGCGAATCGCGCCCGCAACGACTGATGCTCAACTACCGTCAGGAATCTGCGTCCCGCTCGCCAGCATCGTCGACCTCAGTGACCGAACGGATGCGGACGGACACTTGATCTGGCAGGCTCCGCCTGGGCGTTGGACGGTGTTGCGTTTAGGTCGGACGACGACGGGCGCGCGCAACGACACGGCAGGTGCGGGCGTCGGACTGGAATGCGACAAATTCAATCCCGTGGCGGCGCGGTTGATGTTCGAGCATTGGTTTGGTGAGATCATCCGGCAGGCGGGACCGGTGCTCGCCGGCCGCGTGCTCAAGGTGTTTCACGTCGATAGCTGGGAATGTGGCAGCCAGAACTGGTCGCCTGTTTTCGCCGAAGAATTTCAGCGGCGCCGCGGCTACGATCCGCTGCCTTATCTGCCCGCGATGGCAGGCATTCCGGTCGAGAGTGCGGATGTCTCTGAACGGTTCCTGCACGACGTGCGCGAGACGATCGACGAACTCGTGCGGGATAACTTCTTCGGAGCGTTTCACGAGCTGGCGAGCGCAAACGGCTGCACGTTCAGCGCGGAGTGTGTTGCGCCCACCATGACGGGAGATGGGCTCACGCCGTTCGGGGTAGTCGATACGCCGATGGGCGAATTCTGGCTGCGCAGTCCAACGCACGATAAACCCAATGACGTGCTCGACGCGATTTCCGGCGCGCACATTTACGGCAAGCCAATCGTGCAAGCGGAGGCGTTCACCGAAATCCAATCCCGTTGGGACGAGACGCCTGCGATGGCGAAGGCGGTTGGCGATCGCAATTACGCTCTTGGGATCAACCGCTTTGTGTATCACGTGTTCACGCACAACCCGTGGATGGATCGACAACCCGGGATGACGCTCGGCGGAGTCGGTCTCTATTTTCAGCGTGACCAAACGTGGTGGCGTCCGGGCCGCGCGTGGGTGGAATACGCGCAACGTTGCCAGGCGTTGCTGCAGCAAGGTAAGCCGGTTGTGGACATCGCGGTTTTCACGGGTGAGGACGTTCCGCGCCGCGCGGTCGTGCCATGGCATCTGGCGACGACGCTGCCAGGGTTTTTTCCGGAAAACGATCCGCGGCAGGCGAAGAGAATTATCGAGGGCAGCGACTGGGTGGATCCGCTTCACGGTTATGCGTATGATTCGATCAACTGCGACGCGCTGCTGCGCCTCGCCCATGTTCGCGATGGCCGGATCGAATTGCCGGGTGGCGCGAGTTACGCGGTGCTGGTGGTGCCCGCCGCGAATCCGATGATGCCGATAGCCGATCGCCTCTCGGCGCACGTCGCAGAGCGGCTCAAGGAATTTGCAGATGCGGGCGTCACGGTGATCGTAGGCGAACGGCCGGTGCAATCGCCGGGCTTGCGTGATGCCCGGCGCAACGACGCGACGGTCGCACGAATCGCCGATGAGCTCTGGCCACAGGCGACGCCGGTCTCGTCGGTTCACGCGGTCGGACGTGGCCGGGTGGTCGACGGACCTTTCCGCGAAAACTCCTTCGAGTCGATCGGCCTGGCCCCGGATCTGGTTGCGACCATCAATGGACAGCGAGCCGAACGCGTGGCGTGGACTCATCGGACGGGCGATGGGTGGGAGATGTATTTTATTTCAAACCAGGAAAACGCTCCGCGCGAACTCAACGTGTCGCTGCGAACGAGCGGGCGACGGCCCGAGCTGTGGGACGCCGTGACCGGCGACATTCAGGAAGCGAGCGGCTGGCGTATTCAGGATGGCCGGACGGAATTACCGCTCTCCCTGCCGGCCAGTGGATCGCGATTTGTCGTCCTACGCCGACCGGCAGCAGGCGAACATTCGGGCGCGTCGCTCGCGGCAGCGGCGCCGCGAACGATTCAGACGCTGCCCGGGCAATGGGAGGTCGCGTTCGATCCGGTGCGGGGCGGCCCGGCGACGCCTGTGACGTTTCCGCAACTGAGCTCCTGGACCGAGCGGCCTGAGATCGGCATCCGTCATTACTCCGGGACCGCCACCTACACGCAGACGTTCCATTGGGAAGCGCCGACCGGCGCGAAGCCTGTGCAGGTGTGGCTCGACCTCGGACGGGTGGCCGATTTGGCGGAAGTCACGGTGAATGGCGTCGCGTGTGGCGTGGCCTGGACGCCGCCTTACCGGGTTGAGATCACCGCGGCTTTGCGAGTTGGCGGGAATCAGCTTCGGGTTGACGTGACCAACACTTGGTTCAACCGGCTTGCGCTCGATCGAACGCTGCCCGAAGAACAACGGCTCACGTGGACAACGGCGCCGGAGCGCACGGCAGGGAAACCACTTCTCGCCGCTGGTCTTCTCGGCCCGGTGACGCTTTTGTCCGAAACGATCGAATCGAAAAAATGAACGCACCTTCGACTTTGATGAAAAAGATTTCGCACGTATGCACGGCGCTGGTGCTGGCTGCACCTGGGTTGTCAGCGGCGGAAATTCCACCGTTGATGCTCGGCTCGGCGTGGTATCCGGAACAATGGGCGGAGAGTCGGTGGGACGCTGATCTGGCGCTCATGCAGAAGGCCGGTTGCAACATGGTGCGCATCGGGGAATTTGCCTGGAGCAGCCTCGAGCCGGCGGAAGGACATTACACGCTCGACTGGATGGAGCGGGCCATTGCGGCGGCGGGGGCTCACGGCATGGTGGTGGTGCTTGGCACGCCGACGGATGCGCCACCGGCTTGGCTCACCACGAAATATCCGGAAACGCTGCGGGTCAGCGAGGATGGCAAGCAGCTGCAGCACGGTGCACGGCGCCAGTTTTCGTACACGAGCGCGAAGTATCGCGAGCTGTGCCGAAAGATCGTCGAGCAGATGGCGCAGCGTTTCGGTCACAACCCGCATGTCATTGCCTGGCAAATCGGCAACGAGTACACCGAGGATTCGTTCGACGCGGAATCGCGCCAGCGATTTCACGAGTGGTTGGAAAAGAAGTATCATTCGATCGACGAACTTAACCGGCATTGGGTGACGGCGTACTGGAGTCAGACCTACAACACGTGGGCGCAAATTCCGATGACGACGGGACGCGCGAATCCAGGACTGCTGCTCGATTACAAGCGCTTCGTCACGGACCAGTGGCGG
>DAITQE010000345.1:0-232 GCA_036833235.1 Opitutus sp. | reverse complement strand
TTTCCAGCGCAACCAGCTCGAGGTGATCCGCCGCTACGCGGAGCCGCGGCAGTTGATCACCACGAATCTTGGCGGACTGGGTTGGGCGGATCGTTTCAACCGCCACGAGGTGGCCGCGGATCTCGATCTGATTTCGTGGGACGATTATGTGGGGTCGGGACATCTCGATCCGGTGAAAAACGGTGCGACGCACGATCTTGTACGCGGGTGGAAGCAGAAGAATTTCTGGGTG
>DAITQE010000344.1:0-4873 GCA_036833235.1 Opitutus sp. | reverse complement strand
AAACAGAGAGTGTGGAATAAGTGTGCAAGCGTGAATTCTGGAATTTCCGAAAACGGGGTTGACAGTGAAAATTCCGGCGAGCACGTTGCGCCTTCCCTTTGTTGCAGGGTGGAGCAGCCTGGTAGCTCGTCAGGCTCATAACCTGAAGGTCGCTGGTTCAAATCCAGCCCCTGCACCCAATTTGAAACCCTCCGAAACCCTTCGGAGGGTTTCTTGTTTAGTAGGTTACGCATTTCAGTTTCTTTCGTTTTGGTTCGCGCTCGTTTCTTTAACCTTGAGCAACTTTAGGCGATTTTGGGCAACATTTGCCCAAGTTCTGGACCAAGTTTTCGAATCGCAAATTTTTTTTGAGCCCAATTCCGCATTTCCTTCTCCTGTCGCATCGCTCCTTCAGGCGTCAGCCTGACGTGCGCGGGCGCGGCGAGGAATGCCGGACGTAGACATGTTCGAATGCGGCTGCCCATGCCGACCCGTTGCTCCCGAAATTGGTCCTACTCGAGAGCCGCGCTGCCCTCATACATGAACGTCATTGGGCGGGCGCCGCGCATGTATCCCGTGTCGAGGCGCTCGATGCGAAATCCGGCCTGGGCGATGAGTCCGCCCATGTCGCGATCCAAATGGCAGCCGCCGGCGACGTGCTGCCAGAGCGGGGTGAGCCAGTGTTGCCATCTTTGAATCCTGCGATCCGGGGCGAGTCCATGCTCCGCGAAGAACAGCCTTCCGTCCGGCTTGAGCACTCGGCGAATCTCGCGCAATGCGACCGACGGATCCGGAACAGAGCAAAGGGTCCACGTCATGACGACGGTATCGAAGCTCCGTTCGTCGAGCGGCATGCTTTCGGCCGACGATTCGACGATCTCGGTTTTGATCGGCAAGCGAGCGCCCGCCTGCCGGGCCATCGCCGCGAGCCGGGCGTTTGATTCGAGTCCCGACGCGGGTGCCGTAGCGTGGCAAGTTCTCACCCGACCCAATGCCGATTTCGAGCACGCGCCCCTTGGCCGGCGACACCGCGCGCTCGCGATACGGAACAAACCGGTCGTCGCGCATCGTCATTCGGATCAGATGCGGCAGAATCCGTTCGCCGTAGAAGCCCATGCGCTCGATTCACGCCGCAATGCGGTGCCAGGTCACCCCGAAACGCCACGGTGGAGGAATTTCGTGGGGCAACGAATCCAGGGCAGACGAAGGCCCGCCGAGTTACGGTTTCGCCGCGAGCCCTTCCGCTGCCGCCAGTTTTCTCTGGTTCGTATCACACGAGAGGAATTCGGCCGCGCCAAGATGCAGCGCCGTGGCAACGTGCAGCACATCAAGAAAACGATGGCCGCCGCCGATCGTATGCTGTGCGGAAATTCGTTCGGCGATATTGATCACGTCGGCCCATTCCGCCGCCACCACCACCAGTGCCCCGGCGTCGAGGTTCGACTGAAGCTTCGCGAGCGCTTCAAGTCCGGTCTTGCGGGCATAGCCTTGAGTCGCGTCCCGGCTGTGGCGGAAGATCTGAAACCGCACGGACTGACGGAACTCGCCGAGCAACAAGGACGACACGTGCAGCGGCTCCTTCATCCGTTGATAATGGGCAATCGCAGCGGCGGACGTGCTCTGCGCCACGTAGAGGGCGCAAAGAAACGAAGTGTCCGGATAGGCAATCACGACTGGGTCCCCAATTGCGCCTCACGCATCGCCTGGACTTCCGCGTCTGAAAACACCTTCGAACCCCAGACGGCGCGCAACTGCCCTGCGAAGTCGATTTTGACGGGCTTGCGGGGCGAAGCCGCCGCCGGTACGAGGCGCGCAAAGCGCCGCCCGCGCTTGATAATCTCGACGGACTCGCCGTTTTCGAGCCAGGCCGACACCCGGCGAAAATTATTGCGAAGGTCGGCCACAGTCGCGGTTTTGTTCTTCATGATAGCTAAATCTATCATGACCCAGTACGAGGTCAAGCGGAGGAATGAGTCCAACGGCCCGCCCGCTCACCCGGATTGGTGAGCGGCAAAGAGATCCGCCAGCCGCCAGGCGACGATGACGGCGCGGAGGTGTTCGCCCCGCTCCCATTCCGATACCTTTTGCTGGCTTACGCCGAGTTCGGCGGCAAACCGGCCCTGCGAAAGGCCGACCTTCTTGCGGAGGCCGCGAATGTTCGCGCCGAGCGCCACCGCTTCCATCTTGGAAATTTTCGTGCGGATCATCGTGAGAAAGTGGTTCAGGCTGCGGCGGCGCGAGCCGCGTCATTTTGGGGTTCAGCGGCGAGTCCGGGCGCGCCGGCTTTTGCGAGCGCGGCGATCTCCGCGTACGTGTAGCGCCAGGTCCCCGGCAAAATTTGGACCGGGTGCAGCACGTGAACTTTCGTGAGCCGCCACACGGTCACGCGGCTCACGCTGAGAAGCTTCGCCGCGGTTTTCTGCGTGACCAACAGCGATGCGTCGGTCCCGCCTGCCCGCGGCGCTGCAATTTCGTTTACGCCATCGAGCACGCGCTGAAGCGCGTGCCGTTCCGGCCCGGACAAAGCGTTATCGGTGGACAACACGGTTTGGAAAAGGGCGCGACTCGTCGTGTTCATAGGACGGCAATGTTTCGTCGCAGCCTGCTCGGCTCAAGTGCGCGCGACTGCCCGACTTGGGGGTAGCTCGACTACCCCGTTTGGGGCAGTTCGCTCGTGTCTAGATACCCCTGTCTCGGGACGCGTGGATTCTTGTGCGAGGTCGATCAGCGCACAGTTGTTTTCGGCGCAATTGAAACTCCAACACGGAGGTCACGCCATGAAAACAATCGAAGAAACACACGCCTCAACGGAGGCTCACGCGTCAGCACCGCATCGTTACCAAATATTCCGGCAAGCGCACAACGGGTGTCACTGCAACTACGGATCAAGCATCGCATCGGCCGAGGAGGCCGTTGAAATCTTCCTCGAAACGGCGCCCATGTTCGACGGCGGCGGCATCCAACTTTGGGATCACCGCGAGCAACGCACCGTCGCCTCGGCGGAATGGCTCGTGGAGATCACTCGGTTCGGATTTCCCGTGCGAACGCGAGCCAACGCGTTTCACGATCCAACGATCAGCCACGTTGCGCAGCGCGTGATTGAGCGCGAGGCGTTCTTCCAGTCGCTCGCCAAACGGCTGAATCTCTCCGCGTGATCCCGCCGCGCGCTTGAAATTCGGCGATGAGAACACCCGAAGATCATTCCAGATCGCGCGAGGGTCGCCAGAGCGGCGTCCGTGATCGGTCCGCCTTGATCGCGAGCGGATGCACGTCAGCTCTCTGCCCTGCCGTCGAAACGAGTGTGCCCGATCGGCTGCCCGAGCACACACCATCGCTCCGAGGCTGTCCGTGTCGGGTTGGGTCGTCGTCCCTTTCGCTCCAGCAGCCGTCACGACGAACTTCCTCCGCTTCGTTCTCCCAAACGCCCCCGATCCGTGCACCTGCGTATTCACAGGCTCGATGCGACGTCCGCGTTCAGACCTGCGCTGCGTCCGCGGATTCGTCAGGCAATTCCGCTCCGGCGGAACGTTCCTTTCTTTGGAGATCGTGATTGCTCTCTCTGGCGGACCCTCCGTCCGGTGCGCCGCAAGCGATCAGTGCCATTTCGGTCCTCCTTGAAAGGAATCCCCAAAACTGTCCCCTCGCACCGGCCGGCCCCTCCGCCTCGGGCGAGAGCGCAATCCCGCCTCTCAAATCAAGAAAGGAACTATATGCCCTCCAAAATCGCTCAACCCGCCTCGCCAACCAAGAACGCCACCACCGGCACCAAGCTTCCGGTGAAAACCTTCCGACTCGGCCGTATCAAAGCAGCCGTGTGGGAGAACGAAGCGGACCAGAAGAAATTCTTCAACGTGACCTTCGCTCGAACCTACATGGACGAAGCCAGGAACTACCACGACACCGACAGCTACCGGCGTGATGATCTCCCGCTCGTCGCAAAGTTGGCTGATCAGGCTCACACGTTCATCTTCGAACGGCTCGCGGAATTGAAATCCGAACAGAGCGAATGATCCTTCGCGCTAACGGCGGCCGGAAGTTCTCCGGCCGCTTTTTTTTTGCGTCCTTCGTCGCTAACCACGGACCCTGCCTGTTCGGGCTGATGCTTCCTACGCTCGTCTTCTTCGAGCGACTTCCGGCCGCTGCTTCTGCCATTCTAAACCGGGCCAAGATACCATCAGTTCTGCCCTATTGATAGCGCCATGCTGGCCGCTAAAATGGATACATGGACATACGAGTTGAAGACGCGTTGGCGCAAATTCAGAGATACGACGGCAAAGGGGCCTCTGCCGATGAAGGATGCGCTCTTCCAAATACACGCCATCGCCGCGTTGGCAGCCTTGGCAATTATGCGCGCGCCTCGGGCGCAGCCTGACTGGCCGAGCCCCTTGATCACTCCCGCGAAAACACTGGGAGGAATGGCGAGAAAGTGCAGCGGGTGCGCCGCCTTGCCGAGTTCCTTGCGAAGCGCGGCGTGGGTGGCCGCAGCGCTGTAGTCGCCACTGATGTAGCGGAGCCGCTTTTGGAATTTCGCGAAGACCGTCGCGTCGAAGCCATCTTGTTTTTTTACGCTCGCAAGGGCACGCGCCCGAAACTTCTCAATCGTCCAATCCGACCTCGCGACCCCGATAACGGGCACCTTGAGATGGCCCCGCCGTTCCATCGCATACAGGGCGGGAAATATCTTCTTGTATACGAGGTCGCCAGTGGCCCCGAAGAAGACGAGGGTATCGGAGTGAGGAAGTCTCATGCGTCGGTCCTCATCTCGCAGGTTGTGACGTCTTCTCGGGCCCGATCAACTGCTGACAAGGCCAAGTTGTTGCTGCATTACGTAAGGCGAATTGTAGCAATTAAAGGATATGACCTTTCCACTCTCGAGGTGAAAAACATCGACACA
>DAITQE010000343.1:0-4876 GCA_036833235.1 Opitutus sp. | reverse complement strand
GGGTGTGCATGACGCGAGCCGATCGGAAAAGCCGTCGAAGCGCGAGCAAGCTCGCGGCCTACAACGCTGAGACTAGGACGGGCCGCGAGAGAGCGACCTATCCCGGCCCATTTCATAGAGGAACGGACGACACAGAGGTCCCTCCATTCACGGGTTCGTTGTGGAGGGACGACCTCCGTGTCGTCCGTCTTCAGGAAGACGGTGGGACAGCTGTCGCTACCTTACAGTTTTTCCAACTCAGCCAGCTTTTCCGCGGTTGTTTCCCAGGCGGCGGTGGCAGCGGTGATCTGGTCGACGATCGTGCTGAGTTCGCGGTTGAGGTGGTGAAACTTCCCTTTGTCCGCGTAAGTTTCCGGCGCCTCCAGCTCAGCGGTGATGTCCGATTGTTTGCGTTCGAGATCGACGACCCTTTTTTCCAATTGTCCAACTTCCTCGCGTAGCTTGCGGAGTTCGTTGGGCGACGGTTTTTTTTCCACAGACGCGTCGCTGGCAGGGCGGCTAGGGACAGCCGTCCCTAGCTTTTCACCAGCCTTTTCGATTTGTTTTGGACGGGCGTCGGTGAACCCGGCAGTCAGTGCGGCGCGGGCGTCGCTCGCTTTGGACTTGTCGAGATAGTAATCGTAATCGCCGGCGTAGGGCGTCAGCCGCCCGCTGTGAACGTGGAGGACGTTGAGCGCGAGTGCCTTGATGAAATGAACGTCGTGGCTGATGAAGATCAACGTGCCCTCGTAGGCCTTGAGCGCGCCGATCAGCGCGTCGATCGACTGAATATCGAGATGGGTCGTCGGCTCATCCATCAGCAGCAAATTGGGCGGCTTGACGAGGATGCGGGCGAGCGCGAGGCGTGATTTTTCTCCGCCGGAGAGAACTGAAACCGGTTTGTGCACATCGTCTTTGCGGAAGAGAAATGCGCCTAGAATGGCACGAGCCTGTTGCTCGGTGAGCTGGTTCTCGTTCGTGCGCAGCTCCATCACATTTTCGAATACGGTCGCGTCGGCGTGAAGATTATCGAGGCGGTTTTGCGCGAAGTAACCAGGGACGACGTTACTCCCCAGCTCACGCGTGCCGCCTTGGATTGGGATCACACCGGCGATAACTTTCAGCAGCGTGGATTTGCCGGCGCCGTTTGGTCCGACGAGGACGATGCGTTGTCCGCGTTCCGCCATGTAGTTGAGATCCCGATAAACGACATGGTCACCGTACGACTGTTGGACGTGTTCGAGCTCGATGACCTTGAGTCCGGAGCGGGGCGGCTGCGGGAATTTGAAATTAATCCGCTTCAGTTCCTCGGTGGGTTCTTCAACGGCGACTTCCTGCAGGCGCTCGATTTGTTTTTCCTTGGATTTGGCGCGCGAGGCCATGGACGCCTTGGCGCCGAAGCGGTCGACGAATTTTTGCAGGTGGGCGATTTCGCGCTGTTGATTCTTGAACGCCGCGGCCTGCTGGGCTTTCCGCGCTTCTTTTTCCTGGAGGAAATTGTCGTAGTTTCCGTGGTAGTAGTGAAGCCGGCCCGACCGCAGTTCGAGCATGCCGGTACAGAGTGCGTTGAGAAACGATCGATCGTGGGAGATCACCACCAGACCGCCGGGATAACGGATAAGATATTCTTGAAACCACAGGAGCGCCTCGAGATCGAGGTGATTGGTCGGCTCGTCGAGGAGCAGCAAAGCGGGCTCTGCCACAAGGAGACGAGCGAGATGGGCGCGCATGACCCAGCCGCCGGAAAACGTTTTCGCGAGTTTGTCGGCGTCGCCTTCTTTGAACCCGAGGCCGGCGAGGATCTTCTTGGCGCGGGGCTCGAGCGTGTAGTCGATGTCGTAATCGTCCTCGTCGGGTTCGAGCTTCTTCCCGCTCGTCGCGATGTGGAGAATGGTTTCGTCGCCCGCTGGCGCGCTTTCCTGGGGCAGGAAACCGAAGTCCGCGCCGCGTTCCCATTCGATGGTGCCAGTGTCTGGCTTTTCCTCGCCGAGGATGAGGTTAAACAGCGTGGATTTGCCCGCGCCGTTTGGGCCGACCAAGCCGAGCCGGTCCGTGCGGGCAATGAACAACGAGACGTCCGCGAAGAGCTCGCGTGTACCGTAGGACTTGGAAATATCGGCGATTGTCAGCATCTAAACCGACAAGCAAACGCGAGTCGTTGGGGGTCCGTCAATGGTGCGTTGTGACGGCGACGAAAATTGTGCGGTTAGGTCACGGCGTTCACCGACACGCACGATTTTGGTCGTTTCAGGGCAGGTTGCGTGCTCGTCGCGCAACGCATTGGTCCGTTGCGGACGTCGCGCGACATGCGCGTGTTGCGCAGCGAGCGTGCAACCTACGACAAGAGGGGACACGGGCGGGAAACAAAATCCGTTAACCAGCGCAAGCAGCACGTTTGTGTATTTTGTGCTTCTTTGCGGGGAAGTCCTGCCGCAAATTCTCAATTCTATGAAAGCCAAGAAAGCCAAATTCAAACCGGAGGCTGTAAACGAGACACTGGCCGCGAAGAAAGGGCCAGTCTCTCGCTTCATCGCGCGGAACTACCGCCATTTTAACGCGGCTTCATTGTTGGATGCCGCCAAAGGCTTTGAATCCCACCTCGCGGCGGGCGGCAAAATGTTGATCACTCTCGCAGGTGCGATGTCGACGGCGGAGTTGGGCATCTCCCTCGCCGAAATGATTCGGAAAGACAAAATCCATGCAATCGTCTGCACCGGCGCGAACTTGGAAGAAGATATCTTCAACCTCGTGGCACATGATTACTACGAACGCGTGCCGAACTACCGGCAGCTCACGGCGGAGGACGAGCAGGCTCTATTGGACCGACACATGAATCGGGTGACAGATACATGCATTCCGGAAATGGAAGCGATGCGTCGGATCGAGGCCGTGGTGCTCGAGGAATGGATGAAAGCCGATCAGGCCGGCGAGCGCTATTTCCCGCACGAGTTCATGTACAAAATTCTGCGTGGCGGAAAATTAACGAAGAGCATCCAGATTGATCCGAAGAATTCCTGGATGCTCGCCGCGTGTGAGAAAAACCTCCCGATAATCGTCCCGGGATGGGAGGATTCGACGCTGGGCAACATGTACGCGGCGGCGGTGATTCGCGGCGATGTGAAGAACGTGCACACCGTGCGAACCGGCATCGAATATATGACGACGCTCGCGGGCTGGTACTCGGCGACGGCAAAAAAATTACGGAACGGCGAAGGCTCCATTGGTTTTTTCCAGATTGGCGGAGGCATTGCCGGGGATTTTCCGATCTGTGTCGTGCCGATGCTGCACCAGGACTTGGAACGGTGGGGGATTCCGTTGTGGGGCTATTTCGCGCAGATTAGCGACTCCACGACGAGCTACGGGAGTTACTCGGGCGCGGTGCCGAACGAGAAGATTACTTGGGGCAAACTCGGGTCGACGACGCCGAAGTACATTATCGAAAGCGATGCGACGATCGTGGCGCCATTGATCTTCGCGTGGGTGCTTGGACAATGAGCCGCGGCGGCCGATCGTCCGCGGTTCCGGGTTTTGAGTTCCGGGTTCGGGGTTCTGAGTTCAGAGTTGAATGAAAACTGCTTCGAAACCGTGTTCGTTAACCCGGAAGCCGAAACTCAGAACCCGAAACCGGAGCGCGTAGCGCCATGCCTGAACTGCCGGATATCACGGTTTACCTCGACGCACTGGAGCGGCGTATCCGAGGACGCGTATTGGAGAAAATTCGCCTGACGGATATGTTCGTGCTGCGGACAGCGATCCCGCCGATTGATTCGCTCGAGGGCAGAAACGTGATCGAGCTACGTCGCATCGGGAAACGGATCGCGCTGGGATTCGAGGGTGATCGCTGGCTGGTGATGCACTTGATGGTCGCGGGACGTCTGCAGTGGACCGATGCGGGAGCAAAACCCGGTGGCCGAAATGGGCTCGCGCAATTTCAGTTCGCGAATGGAACGCTCTCGTTGACCGAAGCTGGAACGAAGCGGCGCGCCTCCTTGCATGTGGTCGAGGGCGTTGCCGGATTACAGGCGCTCGATCCCGGAGGAATCGACGTGCTGACGTGTACCGAAGAGGCGTTCGCGGCGGGGCTGACGCGCGAGAATCACACGCTAAAGCGATCGCTGACGGATCCGCATTTGTTTAGCGGTATCGGCAACGCGTACTCGGATGAGATCCTCCATGCGGCGAAATTATCGCCGGTAACACTGACGCAAAAATTGTCGGCGCCGGAAATTGCGCGCTTATTCACAGCGACGCGTGAGGTGCTCGCGGATTGGACGGAACGGCTCCGACGCGAAGCCGTGGAAAAATTTCCGGAGAAAGTGACCGCGTTTCGGCCGGAGATGGCGGTGCACGGAAAGTTCGGGAAACCTTGCCCTGTCTGCGGCACCGCGGTGCGGCGAATCGTTTATGCGGAAAACGAGGTGAACTATTGTCCACGCTGCCAGACAGGCGGGCGATTGCTCGCCGACCGATCGTTGTCGCGACTGCTAAAACAGGATTGGCCTCGTACGATCGAGGACGCAGAGGGACTGCGAGGCACGCTGGCGTAATCTGATTTTGATCAATCGCCAGTTTGAAGCCACGGGCGCGACGCGCCTAAAATGAATGGTATGGCGACCGGAAACGCGGGTCAGAGGCGCCCTACCGCGGAAATTTCACCCACTTCGCGCCGAGCTTTGCACTCTTCACCGCGCTTTCGATAAAGGCCATGCCGGCGAGACCGTCGTCGACGGTGGGAAAATCGTAACCCGCTTTTGGCGGTTTGCGGCCAGCGACGGAGTCGGCGATCGCTTCGGCGGCGGAGCGATAGACATTGGCAAACGCTTCAATGAAAGCTTCCGGATGACCGAAGGGCGTGCGGCTCGCGGCTTGCGCGGCGGCAGAAAGATAGCTGTTGCCG
>DAITQE010000342.1:0-4882 GCA_036833235.1 Opitutus sp. | reverse complement strand
GTCTTGGTTTGCATCGTGTTCGGAAGTCGTGCGAGCGCGGGCGTCCCGCCCGCTTTCGGCCAGGGCGGGTGGGACGCCTGCGCTTCCACGATCCGGCCATGAAGCGATCGTTCGGACCTGAAGATTTCCTTCGAGGGAAAGTTCCTGGCTCGCCTCGGCCAGTTTCGAAGGCAGCAGTACTTCGCCTTTTTCCGGTACAAACCAAAAATCGAGCGACCAGCCGTCGAAGAGCGGCGTTACCAGCCCACGCGGATCGACGATGGGATAGAACGGCACGTCGGGCACACCGACTGCCGTCCAGTTACGATGGGTGAGGTTGATGTGGCTGAACGAAAACGCGCGTGGAATGAACGACGCGTCGGCTGGGTTGAACTGCCGCTCCACCCAATAGGGCCAAACCCAATCCAAATTATTTTGAATCGCCTTCGTGTTTACGAGCCCACGGGCATGAAACAACATGCCGGCCCGCAAGAGTTCGATCGGCTCGGCAACTTCGGACGGTTGCGCAAATCCGCGCAAATGCGCCAGCAGTGCAACCGGATCGAGAAACCCATACGCACGCGCCACGCGCGTGATCAAAAAACGAACGGGTCTGGAACGCAGGATCATGGAGTACACAGTCTAGGATAGCTATTGTCCGCTATCAGCCCGGAAAGTGTCGCGGGTTCATTCACGGTCGGTTCGATACCCCGAAATCTACCCGTCTCCAGCCCGTATCAACGTATTGAGAAACCGCAGCGAACGCGAATTGACGCATTCAATTCAAGGGTGCCGTAGGCCGCGAGCTTGCTCGCGCTCAAACCGCGCCAGCAAGCTGGCAGCCTACAAATTGCGAAGCCTCCGTGAAACCGAGGTTACTGGCTGCCCGGTGCCCGCTGCAGCCGGCGATATTCATCGCTGCCGCGAAGAACGTTCCGCACGTCTTCTTCGCTCCATTTGTCCTTGATGATATGCCCACTGAACTTGCTCCGTTCTCGGCGAGTGGGAATGCGGCCGAGTAGATCACCGAAAGCGCTAGTCACGATGCGATCAACCCCTTCCCGGAACTCGGCACTTTCGCCAATGGAGTGCCGCAACTGCTCGTCGCTCCAGCGATCGTCGAGCAAATGCTTGCGATAGGAGTTCAGGCTTTGTTCATCCGGCTCGCGCCCCAGAACATCGCGGTATGCCCGTTGAATTCTTTCGTCCGCTCGCCTGACCTCACGATTGTCTCGTCCACGCTCGCGATCTGTTTCAACCCGAAGCGAGGAAATCGCGTCGTTCCAACCCGGTGCACTGGCATTCAAGTCACTCACAGAATTTTCGAACTTCCTCATTCCTCCGCGAAAGTCCGCATCCTGAAATACCGTCACTTCGACGTCACCTTCGATCCGGATCGACGAGATGCGATCATTCATGCCCTCACCATTGGTGAAGCGCGCTCGGGTGAGGTTTTCGAGCGCCTGTCCGGCTTCCAGCGTGATTGAACCGCCGCGGAAACCTGCGTGTTCGTAAAAAGTCACGCGTCCTCGTCGTTCCGCGCCGCCATGTTGGTCGTCCTCCAGGGCGCCCAACGCCAGGTGCACGTTGGAGACACTGAGCACCAGCGCAATGAAGGGATAAACACGCATGATCAAAAGTTCAGTCCTCTTCGACGACGTAATGACTGCCCTTGCTGCGCGGGTTCAACGTCGCTGCGTGAACAATCAGCAGCGCCGTCTGGATCGCATTGCGCAACTCGATCAATTCCCGAGTCAGTCGCGCTCCGCGATAAAAGCTCTGAACTTCTTCCCGCAACTCGAGCAAGATGCGGCGCGCCCGCGTGAGCCGGCGCGGGGAGCGCACAACGCCAGCGTAATTCCACATCGTGTGCTGAATCTGCAGCATATCCTGTCGCACCAATACGAGATCCGCCTCACGCGTGGGACTCTCCCACGGACGTGGATCCGGCAGCCGGAACCGAGATTCTTTCGGGTATCCGCTTCCAGCAGACGAGTCCGTCACGCTAGCCGCCGTCTGGCGTGGGTTCCCACAAATCTCGGCCACATCAGCCTGCGCAGTGAATTTCGCACTCGTCAGGCACTCGAGCAGCGACGTGCTCGCGAGCCGGTTGGCCCCATGCAAACCGGTGCACGCCGTCTCTCCGATCGCATTGAGATGCCGCACACTCGTCCGGCCGGCGAGATCCGTGTGCACGCCACCGCAGGCAAAATGCGCTGCCGGCACAACGGGGATCGGCTCACGCGTGATATCGACGCCGCTCGCCAGACAGCGTTCGTAAATGGTCGGGAAACGCTCGCGAATAAACTCCGGCGTCATCGCGGAGAGATCCAAAAACACGCCGCCGTCGCCGATCGCCGCGAGTTCTTGCTTGATGGCGCGGGCCACGATGTCGCGCGGTGCCAGCGAGCCGCGCGGATCAGCAACGTCCATGAAGCGCTCACCGCGCGCATTGACGAGCACCGCCCCTTCGCCTCGTAACGCTTCCGTGATGAGAAAGCGTGGCGCATTTTTTTTCGCAAAAACGGTGGGATGAAACTGCACGTATTCGAGATCCATCAACCGCGCACCGACCCGATACGCCATCGCCACGCCATGCCCGACGCTTCCCGGTTGATTGGTCGAGTGCAGGAAGATTTGTCCCAGACCACCCGTCGCCAGCACGGTCTTCTTCGCGACGATTGCAACCGTCTCTCCTGATTGCGTATCGAGTACGTAAGCACCGAAACAC
This sequence comes from Opitutus sp., assembly GCA_036833235.1. Lineage (GTDB taxonomy): Bacteria > Verrucomicrobiota > Verrucomicrobiia > Opitutales > Opitutaceae > Opitutus. The sequence goes on along the minus strand of DAITQE010000342.1, from coordinate 2,172 downwards.
GTCAGCGGTTCGTATTTGTCCGAGCTGTCCTCGGAATTATGTGACAGCGTCAGCAGATCGATGGCGACCCAGCCGGTGCGACGCGTGATGCCGCGAGTCGCGTCCACGCGCCGGGCAACGTTTGCGAGAATCGCATGACCCGTGGCGTCCTTCGCGTGAATGATCCGTCGGTCGCTATGTCCGCCCTCTCGCGTGAAGTCCAACTCGCCGCCGGGCTGGCGGTCGAACGGCACCTGGAGCTCGTCGAGGAGAAATTCCTTCACGGCCGCCGGCCCTTCGCGCACGAGTTGCTCGACGGCCGCAGGATTGGAGGTGCGATCGCTCGCCTCGAAAATATCCCGCGCCAGCGCCGCCGGATTGTGCGAGGTATCGTAAATGATGCCGCCCTGGGCCCAATCGCTGTTGGCCACCAGCGGCTCCGCGAGCGATAGCAGTTCAACAGAGAGTCCGTGCTTCGCCGCGTGCAACGCATAAGCGGAACCCGCGAGCCCGGCGCCAATCACCAGACAATCGGTGCGGAATATTTGCATGGCGTCAGCAGCGTGGCCTCCGACATCTAGCGCTTGCGAGCCGGAAGCACGGTCAGGCTGAAATCTGCCGCCGGCGCCGAGTGCGTCAACGCGCCTACGCTGATCACGTCGACGCCCGGCAGTGCATAGTCGCGCAACGTTTCGAAACGCACGCCGCCGGAAACCTCCACCCCCGCCGCTCCGCCGATGAGCGAAAGCGCGGCTTCAACCCGATCGGGCGTCATGTTGTCGAGCAGGATGACCTCGGCCCCCGCTTTTATTGCTTCCCGCACTTCAGCGAGCGTCTTCGCTTCAACTTCAATTTTTGCAAGATGGGGTGCGGCCGCGCGGGCGAACTTGACGGCCCTGGCGAGCGATCCCGCGGCGGCAATATGGTTGTCCTTGATCAAAACGTGCTCGCCGAGCGAGGAACGGTGATTCGCACAGCCGCCACAGCGAACCGCATATTTCTCTAGGGCGCGAAACCCAGGCGTAGTTTTTCGCGTATCAACAATTCGGACGCCGGTTCCGGCCACGGCATCGGCGAATTTTCGGGCCAGAGTCGCCACGCCCGAAAGACGCTGCAAGAAGTTCAGCGCGGTCCGCTCTGCTGTGAGCAGCGAGCCGGTCGGACCGGTCACGGTGAGCACCTTGCCACCCGCGCGCACCCGAAAACCATCGCGTTCAAGCACGGCAACTTTCAGCCCCGGATCGACGCGTGTGAACACGCGCGCCGCGACGTCGAGACCGCAGACCACAAGATCATGACCGGCCGAAATGAAGGCACGCGAGCGGTGATCCGCCGAAAAAATTCCCCGACTCGTCACATCGCCCAAGCCGGCGTCTTCCTCGAGTGCGAGGTCGATCAGTAGATCAGTGCGTGGAGTGATCATAGAGTGAAAGTGAAATCTCATTTCTTCGGCGCCAACTCGAACATTCGCTCGATGCATCGCGCCGCGCGCTGGCGAAGATTCTCGTCGAGCGTGATGATCTGATCCGGGCGCGGCGCGAGCAGTGCGTCACGTACTTTCTCCAGCGTATTCATTTTCATATACGGGCATAGCCGGCAGCCCCCGATGAAATTCTTCTCCGTCGCTTCGACTTCCAGTCGGCCGACGAGCCCGCACTCGGTGAGCATCAGGAAATAGGGCGCATTGGTCGTCTTCACGTACGTCATCATCGCACCCGTGCTACCGACGAAATCCGCCAACGCCGCGACCTCGGGTGTGCATTCAGGATGCGCCACAACTTTCAGCCCGGGAAACTGCGCGCGCGCTTCCGCGATCTGCGCCGGGGTGAATTCATCATGCACCAGGCAGGTGCCGTCGGAGGAAATAATTTCTTTCGCCACGCCACGGCGCTTCAGCTCCGCGCGCACGTTCTCCGCCATCAGCCGGTCCGGCACAAACAGGACGCGGCGCGCCGGGAGGTTCGCGACGATATCGTAAACGTTACCAGACGTAACGCAGACATCCGACTCTGCCTTCACCTCGGCTGTGCTGTTGATGTAACACACCACCGTCGCGTCGGGATAAAGCGCTTTCAGTTTGCGCACGCCTTCGCCGTCGATCGAGTCGGCGAGCGAACAACCGGAGTGCCGGTCGGGCACGACAACGGTCGCGTGCGGCGACAGAATTTTCGCGGTCTCCGCCATGAATACGAC
>DAITQE010000341.1:0-4889 GCA_036833235.1 Opitutus sp. | reverse complement strand
TGGCATGGGCATCCTGCCCATGGCATCGCGGCGCGGAGCGCCGTCCACGGGCAGGCTGCCCGTGCCACTTTCGGAGCCATCCAAAACCTGGTTTGCGCCCCACGTTGAGTTCATCCGATAATTTTTGGGACTTGGCGCAGCACCTGCTTAACAAAATCCGTCTCGCTCGCATAGCGGCGAGACCTGTTAGGGGCAAAAAGTAAATAATGGGCGGACCGCTTAGGGGTAGGCGGTCCGCCCTTCTCTTTTGAAAAGATGCGCCACTGGACGAACGGCTCGTGCGGTGTTGCCGACAGAGCCGGCGCCGGGCGCATCTGCGAGTTGTCGGTGAATAGTAGCGCGGGCTTCCAGCCTGCATCCAGCAAAGGGAAGATGCAGGCAAGATGCCCGCGCTACGATGGCCGACCGCCACCGACAACTCACAGATGCGCCCGCCGGCGCTCTTCGCCAAAAAGTCCGATTGCGTGAAAACGGTGCGGATGCTCTATCTTGACTTCAATGACGTTCCGCTGCGCGAAGGTGGTCCTCCTGACTGGATTTGCATCGGTCGTGTGGGTGATCTTGGGGCAGCCCCGCGCGGTTCGTGCAGCGGAGGTTCCTCCGCGCGAAATCCAGGAAAAGACCTCGGCTAACTTGAAAAAGCTAAAGCCGCTCCTCGATGCGAAGAAGTGGAACACGACGATCGCGCTGCTTGGTTCGAATACCGCCGGCGGCGATATCAAGCGAGAGCAGGTGCCCTTGATGTCCGATTGGAAATTCCACCGGGGAACGGTGGACCACGGCGCCGAAACGGCCGTTTTCGACGACTCCCAATGGGAGGCGATTGCCCTTCCCCATACGTGGAATGCCCAAGATGGCCAGGACGGCGGTACATATTATCGCGGAGATGGTTGGTATCGGCTGCACTTTCGCGTATCGTCGGCGTGGATCAGCCGGCAAATCTATCTGGAATTTGATGGAGCCAACCGGACGGCGGAAGTTTTTCTGAACGGGTCGCGGCTCGGTGAACACCGCGGCGGTTTTGCCCGCTTCCGATTCGACGCGACGCCCGTGATCAACTTCGACGGTGACAACGTCCTGGCGGTGCGCGTGAACAATGGGGAGGACGACAACGTCGCGCCTATTTCCGGCGATTTTACGCAGTTTGGCGGTTTGTATCGTGGTGTCTCCCTGCTCGCCACTGACCGGGTCCAGATCGAGACGCTCGACTACGCCTCACCCGGAGTGTTTGTGCGCTCGCTGAAAGTCACCCCGGCGGTGGCTGAACTCGACGTGCGGGTGAAACTCGCCAACCGGGAGGCGGGCACGCGGGATATGGAAGTGCGTGTAACCATTTTGGATGCCACCGGTGCGGCGGTCGCGTCCGTGCAGAAGATCAAACCGCTGGAGGCTCTGTCGCGCGGTGAGGTGAGCCAGCGCGTTTCGCTGGTGCAACCGCACCTTTGGGATGGCTTGCGCGATCCGTATTTGTATCAGGTGCGGACGGAAGTTTTGGTCAATGGCGTGGTGCGCGACGCGCTGGACCAGCCGTTGGGCGTGCGGTTTTTCTCCGTCGATCCGGACAAGGGTTTTATGCTCAACGGCCGGCCGTTGGAGCTGCGCGGCGTGAACCGCCACCAGGACCGTGAGGGCTTGGGCTGGGCGATCGGCGAGACGGAAGATTTGGAGGATATGGCGCTCATTCTCGAGCTGGGCTGCAATGCGGTCCGGACGTCCCATTATCAGCAGTCCCCGTTGTGGTATGACTTGGCCAATGGCAAAGGGGTGATCCTTTGGACCGAAATCCCTTTCATTAATGATGTCGTGGATACGCCTGAATTCTTCGAAAATTGTCGTGAACAGCTTCGTGAATTGATCCGGCAAAACTATAATCAACCGAGCATTCTGTTTTGGGGGATCGGCAATGAAACCTTTGTGCGGAACGAAGCCCTCACGGCCGCCGACGCGAACGACCGCTTGTTGCGAGAGCTCGCCGCGGTGGTCCGCGAAGAGGACAGCACACGACTTTCCAGCTACGCGAGTAACGGGAATGTGACGGAGAAAAGGGCCACGTTCACCGACGTGGTGGGGTTCAATCAATACTTCGGCTGGTACCACGATGCGCCGGAAGATTTCATCTCCTGGCTCGATCAGCAGCACGCGCTCCGCCCCGATTTGAAAATCGCGATGAGTGAGTATGGAGCGGGGGCGAATCCCGATCAGCATGAAACCTCAGCGCGGAAACCGGTCGCATCCAGTCAATGGCATCCGGAGGAATGGCAGTCGCATTTCCACGAAGTTTACTGGCAAGCACTGGCGCAGCGACCCTGGGTCTGGGGCAAGTTCATCTGGTGCATGTTTGACCTGGCGAGCGATGGTCGAAACGAAGGCGGCGTGCCCGGGCGCAACGACAAAGGGCTGGTGACGTTCGATCGAAAGACGAAAAAGGACGCGTTCTTCTGGTATAAAGCGAACTGGAGCGATCAGCCTGTGCTGTACATCACGTCGCGACGTTTCACACCGCGAACCGAGGCGAGCACGAGTGTAAAGATTTATTCGAATGCAAAAAGCGTGGAGCTGTCCGTGAATGGCGCTTCGCGCGGGAAACAAACCAGCCGGAATCACATCTTCGTGTGGGCAAACGTTACGCTCGTGCCCGGCGAAAATCACGTGGAGGCTCGCGCGGAAATCGCGGGACAGAAAATGACGGACCGATGCACATGGAGGTACGTGCCTGTGACTACTCGTGCTCCTGTCGAACCGGCAGTTCAGCCGAGCGCGTCGGGAAACTCGGGGCAGCCGACGAAAATCCGCGATTAAACGGTCTGGGCCTGCGACTCCGGTTGCGTCTGCGAAGATATTGAGGGATTTAATGGTGCGGCGACGTTCAACTGGAAAAATATGAAGCACGATCTGCTCGACTCATTGCTCGCGGCGTATGCCAAACAGCCACTTCCAACCGCTGCCGAGCCTTCCGTCCGGGAAATCTGGCGGGAGATTGAACGCCGTCGAGCGCAGTCCGTTTGGGAGCGGATGTTCTCGGTCATGGAATTCCGGGAATTGTTTGCCCAGCCGCGCATGGCGGTGGTGGCACTTGCGCTCGCGATGGTCGTCGGCGTCGTGCCCGCGGCATTAGTTGGCCGCGCAGAAAACGAGCGCCGCCTGGCCCGGCAATCGATCCATTTCGAGGTCTTCGCTGCGGGTTCAGGATCGCTGGGGCCTGTATTTGGAGGACCGCTCGTGACGGCATCGCGGCTTCAGCGATGAAAAAAGCGATCCTGTTCCTTGCGGCGATTGGGGTGGTCGCGGCGGCGGCGTGCTTTTTCACGCTTCGTTGGTCCCAGCGTCGCGTAACGACAGATGAGGTGACCTCGCATGAGTGGCTGCACCACGAGCTGAGCCTCACCGAGGCGCAGGTCAAAGCGCTCGAACCCCTCGAATCGATTTTCGGTGAGCGTCAGCGGCAGCTCGCGGAGGCATTGCGCGAGGCCAATCGCCAACTCGCCCGCGCGATAGCAGAGGACAAAGGCTACACCCCGCGCGTGAACGCCGCCGTCGAGCACGTGCATCACTGCATGGGCGATCTGCAGAAAGCATCGATTAAACATGTGTTCGCGATGCGGGCGGTGCTCTCGCCGGAACAGGGTGACAAATTGCTGGTGCTCGCGCGGCAGGCATTGGAACAGTCTCCTTGATACTCGTGGACCCCGACCTGCCGCTCATTGCAGCGATTCAGGCCGGCGACGATTCGGCGTTGGTAGAGCTGATCGAGCGCCACCGTGAACCGCTGTTTCGTTTTGTGTATCGTTATCTTCATGACGAGACTCAAGCGCGCGATATCGTTCAGGAAACGTTTGTGCGCGCTTACTTCAAAACCGCGCAATTCAAGCCGCATTCATTGGTCAAAACATGGCTTTACACCATCGCGCTGAATCTCTGCCGCGATCAGGGGCGGCGCCTCGCCCGGCGCGTCACGGACATTTCCCTCAACGCGCTGCTGTCCGATGGTCAGCTTCCGCCGGAGCTGGCGGACACGGCCGCCGGACCGGACATTCAGGCGCGACAAAACGACCGTTTCGTGACGCTCCAGCGCGCGATCGATCAACTGCCGCACAAGCTCAAAGCGGCGCTCGTCCTTTTTTCGCTCGAAGGCTATTCGCAGAAAGAAGTCGCGGAGATGCTGGAGACCACTCCGAAAACGATCGAGCTACGCGTCGCGCATGCCCGGGAGAAGTTGCGCCGCACGCTCGCGAGAAAACGGAGCGAGCTTTCAGCGGGCGCTGAAACCGAGTAGCATGTGGGGCGTAAGAAATTCAGTTTGGAGAGCCGCGAGCGTGAGAACGAAACGGCGTCGGGGTCCAGCGTCGTCGGGGTAAATTGCCCTTTTCTTTATAAATGAATTAGCTGTCTGGCCCCTGCGGGTGGCAAAACCTGCGCTAGTTTGCGCAAGAATTGCGCAAAGCAAACCGAGGGGTAGCGGCAGGTCCGGGGGTATAAACTGTGTCAGCAACGAATAAAAAAAAGAAAGCCATATGAATACTCCAAACTTGTCTTTGAAACTCGGCGGACTCGCGTCTGCTCTGATTTTCTCTGTAGTCCTCGCCGGATCCGCGCAAGCCGGGTCCGGTCTGCAGGTTTCGCAAACGCACGGCACAGCCACAGCACATCCGACATCTTCCGAGAAGATGGGCATTCCTGACGGGGTCTGCCCGGGTTCGGAAATCGTTTCGATCACAAGAATGAAACCGTCTCTGCCGAATGGCCGCGGCGCGCTCGTCGCGGTGCAAATCGGAACGAAACGTGTGTGCCACATGTGCCGGGTGTCGACCGTGACTGCGGTCAAAGCATGGCCTAGTCACCGCGGCCCACTCACCAACGTTCAAACCACCGAGGTTGGACCGGCTCACAAC
>DAITQE010000340.1:0-4916 GCA_036833235.1 Opitutus sp. | reverse complement strand
TATCAAGACTTGGGAGACGCGTGCTTCGGCCGCGCGCGTGAACGGTCGTGCGGCGCAGTTCGTAGTTCCCGGCTTCAGCCGGAACGTATTTTCGGATTCCCGCTGAAGCCGGGACTACGAACAACTATCCCTTGCCGCCGTAGCTGACGTAGTCGTCGAGATCGAGCAGATCGGCGAAAGAGCGAACATCGTCGCGGTCTCCCGCCGATGCTTTGATCACCTCGGCGATCCATTCATGCCCCGCCGCGCCGCCGGGGCCATGCTGCTCCACCCACGCTGACCACGCGTAGATTTCTGACGGAAGCCGCTTCGTGTGGGTGCGAACCCATTCGAGCATCTCTGTATCCGAATTTGCGGACTTGATCGCAGTGAGCATCTCCTCGTGGTCGATGCCGGTGAACGCGAAAAAATGTTTATCGAGCGCGCAGTTATAGTGGTATTCACCGGCTTTGCCGGCGAGCGATGCTCGGGCTTTGTCGAGCAAACGCCCCAGATGAGCATAGCCGCCAATGCGCACGCGCATACTGCGTGGCGGATGCTGGGTCAAATCAGGGGACGACAGGTTTAGCATGGGGAAATGAAGGGAATCACCGGCAGCAGGCGCATTGCGGACCGCATGATGATCCGGGGCTGGTCGAGCTGGAAGACGCTTTTTGCGCCACGAAGCCGAAACCGCCGCTGATCACCCGGCGCACCGGTTCGCCGGTTTCTGGATCACGTTTGAGCGGAGCTTCATTCATCGATTGTCGCACTTCAAATCGCCGTGGTTCAACACCGGGGATCTGCGGAATCGTTTCATAAACGTAGGTTGTCATCGAACCCTGCTACGAACGGGATTTTCCCGTATTTTGCAAATCGTGACAGCAGGGGAGGGCGACGTTGCACCGGGACGAGCAAGCCGTTTCAAGTTCCCGCCTCACGCCCTTCGCCATGAAAAGCCAGAATGTTGTTCGTAACTATTATGTCCTGCCTTGCTGCCTCTTATTGCTCAACCTTTGTGTTGAGCTGGTGAGCTACAAGGCACGAAGTTTTGGCGATCCGCTGATGAGGACTGCGGCGATCATAGCGATGGTCCTCTTCGGTGGTTCATTCGTTGCGTACGTCGTTTCGCCTGCGGTCGTTTCTCTGGTAAACACGCTCCATCGTGGCAGCCGCCAGCAAGGCGGGAAGCTTGGCGGGATCCTTTTTCTCGTACTCTTGGGGATCGTGATTTTCTGGCTTTATTACCGCGTCTATATCTTGGGTCCTCAAACGATATTGCCGAGCGTCTGGTGGAACGGAAAGTAAAAGCCGGAAAGCTCCCCGACTCCCTGACCACGAAACTCGTTGTAATCGGACCGAGTTTTCGCGGCTGCTCGGGTGAAGTAGGTTGCGCGCTCGCCGCGCAACGGGTGGCGCGGCAAGTGCGCCACCTACATGCTTTGGTCCGCGGTCTGAGGCAGAGTTCGCTATGACTTTGGTCGGAACGCCTTCATCGCGGTTTCATTCGTCTCGAGTCGAGGCCCGCCGATGAGCTCGATACAGTAGGGGATTGCCGGGAAAACGGCTTCGAGATTTTCGCGAATCGCCTTCGGGCGACCGGGAAGATTTACGATTAGAGTGCGGCCACGAATACCCGCGGTTTGCCGCGAAAGAATCGCGGTCGGCACATAACGAAGCGACGTCGCACGCATGAGTTCGCCAAACCCTGGAAGCTCCTTCTCAACGACTGCAAGTGTCGCCTCAGGCGTCACATCGCGTGGAGCGGGACCCGTTCCGCCGGTCGTCACGACGAGGCAGCAGCCTGATTCGTCCGCCAATCGGCGCAGTTCCGCTTCAATAACGGACTGCTCATCGGGAATGATTTTGTAGTCGGCTTCGAACGGCGTCGTGAGCCATTCGCGAAGCAACGCCAGACACGCCTGACCGGGTTCGTCGGAGTAAATGCCGGCACTCGCGCGGTCAGAAATGTTGAGGATGCCGATTTTCGGAATCATACGAGAAGAATCATCCGCGAAGTACGCGAATATGCGCGAATAAACGAGGATTCATTCGCGGTCATTCGCGTAATTCCCGAGCAAATTGATCGATGATTTGATTCGGCGTCACCCCGCGTTCGCGAAGCGTGCGGAGGCTGAGCGCATCGTGCCGTTTGGCGAGACGTTCGCCTTTGTCATCGGTCATCAGTGGACAATGATAAAACTGCGGGACGGTTTCATTGAGAGCACGAAACAGGAGAATCTGCCGAAACGTGGACTTCACCAAATCCGCGCCGCGGACGACCTCCGTGATCTGCATCGCGGCATCGTCAACCGCGCACGCGAGTTGGTAACTCGGCACGTCGTCTTTTCGCCAGACGAGAAAATCTCCGAAATCACGTCCTGCGATCGCACGCTGTGGACCGAGGTTGGCGTCTATAAAAACAATCTCTTCGTCGGGAACTCGAAAGCGCCAGTTGACGGTTATTTTTTCGCCAAGCGGCGGGAGTGGCTCATCTGCGGGTGGTCTGAATTCTTTCGGGTAAACTGGCTCGTCGTCCGTCGGCGGCGTGGTTGACCGTCCTGCGCCGGGCGTTCCTTCATGTGGCGCAGCAATCGCGTCGAGCACGTCACGTCGAGAACGCGTGCAGGGGAAAATCAGGCCGGCGGCATGAAGTTTTTCGAGTGCAGCGCGGTAATGCGGCAGACGTTGGCTCTGGTTGTAAGGAGCGCAGGGACCTCCGAGATCTGGCCCTTCGCTCCACACGAGTCCGAGCCATTTCAGATCCTCGAGCATCGCGTCGACAAAATCCAAACGGAAACGAGTCGAGTCCAGATCGTCGTTGCGCAGCACCAGCACGCCGCCGGTGGCGCGCGCACGTTCGGCCGCGATCCAAAACGTCCGCGCGTGACCGAGGGGCAAATGCCCCGTCGGCGAAGGCGCGAGACGGCCGCGGTAGGGCGCGGAAAGCGCCGAGCCGAACGTGGAGAGTTGAGGGTTGAAAGTCAGAACGGAAGCGAGCTTTGAGTTTGATCTCTCAACTCTCAACACTCAGCTCTCAACTCTTTCCGATGTCCAAATTGCTCTGCGTTTATTGTTCGTCCAGCGATCGGCTTGATTCCAAGTACTACGATGCCGCGGCGGAGCTGGGCCGCGAAATTGTTGCGCGGGGCTGGGGGCTGGTTTACGGCGGCGGCAAATCGGGACTGATGGGCGCCGTTGCCCGTGCGGTAAAAATCGGCGGCGGTCGAGTCGTCGGGGTAATTCCTGAATTCATGAAAATAAAGGAGCTCGCATTCGACGAGGCGGACGAACTTTTGACCGTGGTCACGATGCGCGAGCGGAAGCTGCTGATGGAAACGCGCGCCGATGCGTTTGTCTCGTTGCCCGGCGGCTTCGGCACGCTTGAGGAAATCATGGAGATCCTCACGTTGAAGCAGCTCGATGTCGTGAAGAAGCCGTGTGTGTTTTTGAATCAGGACGGATTTTATGACGACCTGTTGAAGCTCTTCCAAAAAATGCTGGATGAGCGTTTTTTCAAACCCAGCAACATGGACGTCTTCCGCGTGGCGGCGACGGTGCCGGAAATCTTCAGTCAAATCGAAGTGAGTGCGGGCGTGCAGGTGGAATCGAAGTGGTTCGAAACGCGGTGAGCGGGGAATTGCTAACCGCGAATGGACGCGAAAGGACACGAATGACGGATAAACGCGGTGGAGTGTTAGCACTGTTGCGCAGGCATGCAGCCAAAAGTTTGGCGGCGCACGAGGCGGCGATGGTTGCGGACACGATTCGTTTCGTGGAAGCGCAGGAGGATTGTCTTTTGCGGTCGTGCGCGCTGGGGCACTTGACCGGATCGGCCTGGATCGTCGATCCCGCGCGCACTAGGACGCTGCTCACGCATCACCGCAAGCTCGACAAGTGGCTGCAGCTTGGCGGCCACGCGGACGGTGATCCGGAATTGCCCGCCGTCGCGTTGCGTGAAGCGCGAGAGGAGAGCGGGCTGACTCGGCTCCGCGCGGTCACGGCCGAAATCTTCGACGTCGATCGGCATCGGATACCGGAGCGCAAGAACGAGCCGGCGCACTATCACTACGACCTGCGATTCATGTTCGAAGCCGATCCGATTGAGCCGCTCGCGATCTCCGACGAATCGCACGACCTCGCGTGGGTCGATCTCGCGCAGGTGACCGTGCTCAACGCGGAAGAGTCGATGGCGCGGATGGTGCGGAAGACAAGGTGCGCGTGATCGTCGTGGGTTGGGTGGCGTGGATGTCCGGGAAGCCTCCTCGCATCATCCCGATGATCGCGAGGTAACCAGCCGGTCCTCGCATCGGCTTAGCGCGCCCCGGCACGTGGAAAATCGCGTTTGGCGAGATGAGTTTTGCTGCGAGCTGCTCGCTGACGGTGTTAATAAACTCCGTGAAGCGGATCATGGTGCGCCGGCTATTTTCAGCTGATGTATTCATAATAGAGTGATGCTTCATTTCTGGAAAAATGGGACTTCCTGCAGGCAGTATTTCTCCAAGTGCCGCCGGTAGTCTTCGAGCGGGCGTGGGATGTCGGGGGCCTGCTTGAAGATATCAAAGGCCCCGTAGTCCGGGAGGATGTCGTAACCGCAGAATTTGTAGTTGGCCGTGATGGCGAGGAACAGGTCGGACGTTCCTTTGCCGCCCATCAAGACGCCGTCGGGGTTGCTGAAGGCGTCTCGCGGCGCATTCCACGTCGCGGAGATCATGAACTTGCGGCCCTGCATCTTGCCGCCCGTGCCGTATTGCCGGCCCGGGTCCGAGCGGGTGCGGCCGTCGCCTTCGAGGAAGACTTTGGTGGTGAGGCCGGCATTGAAGACCTCGTCCACGTATTTCTTATAAATCCACGGCGCCCCGAACCAGTTCACCGGCGTCTGGAGGATGACGAGGTCCGCCGTCACGTGCTTTGCGACCTCTTCCTCGGGATTGTAG
>DAITQE010000339.1:0-4940 GCA_036833235.1 Opitutus sp. | reverse complement strand
ACGCTGGCAAGGAAGGCGAAAGGCAATACGAATGCGGATAATTTCATGACGGACGGAAGGGTTGAAACGCGGGGTGGTCGGATAGACGCGCCCGCGACACTGAGGATTCGCGCGAGTCGTCGAATCCCTGCAGTGAAGCAGCAAGCCCGGCGGCGGGCCAACCGTCACGTCATTCAGACCGTCTGAGGCCCCCGCGACTTGTGGTAAAACGCACGCCCGGTCACGTTCGGCCGTTTCCAATCGCAATCCCCGGCCTTCCCCGCCTGCCGCCCATTTTTCTGTTTTCTACCCGAGATGACTAAAACCCGCTACGCATTCGTCGGCACCGGTGGCCGCGCCATCAGCTTTGTCGAGCCGCTCGTCACGACTTACCAAGCGGCGAACGAACTCGTCGCTCTCTGCGATCTGAGTCCGGCCCGCATGTCCTATTACAACGAGTTGCTGGCCGGCGAATGGGGCTACCACGCCGTCCCCGCGTACACGGCCGATCGTTTCGATGAAATGCTGCGCGTCACGAAGCCCGATGTGGTGTTCGTTTGCTCAAAAGATTCGACGCATCACGACTACATCGTGCGGGCGCTGCACGCCGGTTGCGACATCATCACGGAAAAACCGCTCACGATCGACGCGGAGAAATGCCGCGCCATCCTGGAAGCCGTGCGTGTCACCGGACGACGGGTACGAGTCGCGTTCAACTATCGCTGGGCACCTTTTCGCACCAAGGTCAAGGAGCTGATCGCCTCCGGCGTCATCGGTCGCGTGCACTCGGTCAATCTCGAGTACCTCCTGGATACCAATCACGGCGCCGATTATTTCCGCCGCTGGCACGCGCACGCGGATGAATCCGGCTCGTTGCTCGTGCACAAAAGCACGCACCATTTCGATCTGGTTAACTGGTGGCTCGACGCGATCCCGCAGCAGGTCTTCGCCTACGGTGATCTCGTCTTTTACGGAAAACAAAATGCCATCGCGCGCGGCGACGAAGCGTTCACCCGGTACGACCGCTATACGGGTGAACCCGCAGCGAAGGACGATCCGTTCCGCCTCGACCTCGATGAGAGCGAACCCTTTCGCAAACTCTACCGCGCCGGCGAAGCCGATTCCGGCTACGTGCGCGACCGAAATGTCTTTCGTGACGACATCACGATTTACGATCAGATGTCGCTCAACGTCCGGTACCGCACCGGCCAGGTGCTCACGTACTCACTCGTTTGTTACAGCCCGCGTGAAGGCATGCGCGTCTGCTTCAACGGCGATCGCGGCCGCATCGAATACCATGAGTTCATCGGCACGCACATGAACCGCGCTGTCCGGCCGAAAGATTTCAAGCTCGACGAGAAACCCGGCGCCGAAGCTGAAGGTGAATGGATCCGCGTCTTCCCGCATTTCAAAAATAGCTATCTCGTGCCGGTCCCGGCGCAGTCCGGTGCACACGGCGGAGCCGACGAGATTCTCAACCGCTCCTTCTACGCACCAGGCGCGCCCACCACAGACGAATGGAATCGTTTCGCCGGCCACGAGCAGGGCGCCGCGTCGATCCTCGTCGGCATCGCCGGCGTCGAATCGATCAAGCGCAATATGCCGGTCACCATCACCGACCTTGTTCCACTCCGCCCCGAAGCAACGAAGCTGAGTGAGTTGGCGTAGGTTGCGCGCTCGCCGCGCAACGGGTCCGCAAGCGAACGAACGTGGCGCGGCGGGCACGCCACCTACTCGGCAGTCGCCGCTGGTCTGTCATCCGCGGCGCCACCTATTTCGACCGGCATTTAACCCTCCGATTTAATAATCATTGCCCGGCGGGTGAAATTATTAGATTCCCCGTAGATGGCTCGCCCTCCTGCTGGCAAACCTTCGCAAACCCAGCTCGCCCGGGAATTGGATCTTTCCCAATCACTCGTCTCCATGGTGCTGAACGGGCGGCGCACCGGCATCTCGCCCGAGACCTACGACCGAATCTGGGCCCATGCGGTCAAACGCGGCTATCACCCAAAAGGCATGCGGCTGGCCGCCGTGCCGGGCGGCACGGGAACCCGTTCGGTCGGGTTCATCCTGCGACGCCCGCTGCGTCTGAGCACGATCGGAAACTATTTTGGCCGCGTGCAGCAAGGTTTGCACAACGTGCTCGTCGGCGCCGGGCTCACCACCTCTTTCCTTGGCTCGGAGGACCAGCTCGAGCCAGCGCGAATCGCCGGTTTCTTTCCTGCCGGTCACTCGTACAAAGGCGTCGTGCTCCTCGGTGAAACGGCTCACGGATTTATCGACCTCTTGCGCGAACACGAGCGGCGCATCGTGATGGTTTCGGGGCGGTATCCAGGTTTTTGTCACTCCGTCCTCGGCAACGAGCCCCAGGCGCTCAGTCAGCTTGTCCAGCACCTGGTTGGACTCGGCCACCGCACGATCGGCTGGCTGGGCGGAAACGTCGGCCTGGGTCGCCACGAGATGCGCTTTCAGGCGTTCACTGCTGCAATGGCCACCGCCGGCCTGAAAATCGACGATCGCTATGTCATCACCCCGCCGGAGGGCGACCGCGCGGCCGGCGCTGACGCTGCCCGCGAAGCGATCGCGCGCGCCAAAGCCCGTCCGAATCGACCACTGCCCACCGCCTTCATTTGTTACAACGGCATCATGGCCGAGGGTGCCATTCGCGAATTCGAGCGAGCGGGCCTGTCGGCGCCCCGGAAGATCAGCATCGCGGCGGCGGATGCCCCGCGCACTGAAGCCACTGGTCATCCGAGCATCACCAGCGCCGGCGCTCCGCCGGAAAAACTTGGCGAAACCGCGGCGCGGCTGGTGCTCACCAGCACGGGCGCCAACGATGAGCCGTTCAACGACGTCATGCTACCCTCGCAACTCGTCATAGGCGAATCGACGGGTCCCGCCGTAGTCAGCAAGTAGCCGCGGTTGAGCAGGCCCGGGCCGCTTGCCCGATGCCTGCGGATCTTTGGGATCGCGGGCGTCCCGCCCACATTCCGCGAGAGAGCGCGAGCAAGCTCGCGGCCTACAGACAAACAACCACCCGCCGCGGCCAACAAATCGCAGGGATCGAGCTGGCAAATTGTAGGCTGCGAGCTTGCTCGCGCTGAAGTAGCGCGCCCGCAAGCGGGCGGCCTACATCTGGCGGCAGCAAATGGAACGCAAACGGAAGTTTTTCACCAACTCCGATTTTTTGACTTGGAATTTGATAATTATTAAATTGTGTTCGCCGGTACCCACCCACTGAGCGGCGCACACCTGTTACCCCATGACCTATTACGACTACGCCGTTCTCGCTTTCTACTTCGTCTTCATGCTCGTCGTGAGCTGGGTCTTTCGGCGGTTCATCAGCAACGTCAGCGATTACTTCCGAAGCGGCGGACAGGTGTTGTGGTGGATGGCGGGCGGCTCCGCCTTCATGGTTTCGTTCAGCGCGTGGACCTTCACCGGCGCAGCGAGTCGCGCGTACAGCGCCGGCTGGCCGATCATGGTGATCTATCTGGCCAACGCCGTTGGATTTTTCATCAGCGCCGCCTACTTCGGCCCGAAAATGCGCCAGATGCGCGTGATCACGTCCATGGAGGCCGTGCGTCAGCGCTTCGGTCGCTCGAGCGAGCAGACCTTTACGTGGATCACGCTGCCGCTCCAGATGCTGACCGCGGGCATCTGGCTGTATGGCCTCGGCGTCTTCTTCTCCGCCGCGTTCAACATCGACGTCGAACTCACGATCATCGTCACCGGCATCTGCGTTGTCTTCATCTCGCTGGTCGGCGGCAGTTGGGCGGTCATCGCGAGCGATTTCATTCAGGTGCTGATCCTGATGCCAGTGACAACTGTCGCAACGTTTCTCGCGGTCGCGCATGTCGGCGGCTGGACGCCGATGATGGCAAAGCTCACGACGACATCCCTGAATTTCCACAAGATTTTCACCGATGATTTTCTGCTCTTCTGGTGCATCGCGATTCTTTTCAAGCAATTCCTCTCCACGAACAACATCGCCGACGCCTCACGCTATCTTTGCGTCAAAGACAGCCATCAGGCGCGCAAGGCCGCGCTGCTGGGCGGCGTACTGTTCCTCGGCGGCATCGTGATCTGGTTCCTGCCACCGATGGCGGCCACGATCTCCCATCCGGATCTCGCGGCCACCTTTCCCCGCCTGAACGAACCTGCCGAGGGCTCCTTCTTCGCGATCGCGCAGGCGACCTTTCCCGTCGGCATGGTCGGGCTGCTCGCGAGCGGCATTTTCGCGGCGACCATGTCTTCGATGGACGGCGGGCTGAACAAGAACGCCGGCGTCTTCATCAAAAATTTCTATCAGCCCATCCTGCGACCGACCGCCGGTGAACGCGAACTCCTCACCGCCGGCAAAGTCACGACGCTCGTGCTCGGCCTCACCGTCGTCAGCGTCGCACTGTTCTACAGCAGTATCCAGAATCTAACGCTGTTCGAGTTGATGGTAAAGTTCCAGGTCCTCGTGTCGCTGCCGTACGTGGTTCCGATGGTGCTTGGGCTGATCATCAAACGCACGCCGGGTTGGACTGGCTGGTCGACGGTCACCGTGTGTTTCCTCGTGAGTTTCCTCACGGATCGTTTCCTCAATATCGACTGGGCGGTGCGGCAGTTCGGCGTGCTTGATGGCGTCACGAATTGGGAGCGGCAGAATTGGGAACAAGGCATTGGCGTATTCACGATTCTCGGCGCGGGACTCGCCTGGTTCCTCTTCACGAAGCCGTTCTACCGCTACGAAACGCCGGCACAGAAGGCTCGGATCGAGCAGTTCTGCACCAATCTCGCCACGCCCGTAAATTACGACCGGGAGGAGGTCTCCGCCGCTAGCGACGACAAACAGTCGTGGCTGATTGGCTGGCTCTGTCTTCCGTACGGCGGCGTCGTCGTGCTCATGGCGCTGATACCGAACCCGCTCCTCGGCCGCCTCGCTTTCGTCTTTTGCGGCGGGGTCGTGACTG
>DAITQE010000338.1:0-4990 GCA_036833235.1 Opitutus sp. | reverse complement strand
GTTATGTTTTTAGCGCCAGGGTTGCGCGGAACCCGCGCGCTGGTACATTGACTCATCCGTCATGTCCCGCCTCGTTCGATTTTCTTTTGCCCTTTTCACCACTGTCGCGTTCACCGCCGCCAGCGACGGGCAAGATCAGAGCCCGGTCCTGCGCGAGAATACCCTCGCGACTCCGACCACTCCGGCGCCAAAGCCAAAACGCGATCGCGTCGTTTCCGACAATCTTGCGTCGACGCTCGCCGCCAGCATGCCGAAATATGCGCCGCCCCCAAAGCCAAAGCCCGAGGAAGAAAACGCCGATTTACGCGAAACGGACAAACCGCGAAACGGCATTATGCGGCTGCCGAAATACACGGTGCGGGAGCCCAAGCCGCCCGTATTTCGCGAACGCGATGTTTATACGAATCAAGGTTTCGCGGACCTTGCAAAACGACGCTACCTCACGCCGACCTACCGGATGCTGAACAACGCGTACATTCCTTTCCTCACAGCCTCCCCTGAGCAACACGCCCTCGCGATGTATGCCGAGGACGAGCGCTTGAACAACATCTCCGATCTTCACGACGCCGCCCGGACGGTCAGTCGCTCCGATCCAAACGACGGCGAATATATCAAACGCGTCAGCGATCAGACTTATATGCGGACGAGCGACTTCGGATACGAGCGCCGCCAGCCCTAAGTCGAATAATTTGCCGATCGATCAAGGCGTTGTGCCACAGAGTACACGGAGCTCCGACACAAAGGAAGAAGGAGGCGAGGGAAGAACGAGAGGCGAGCTTGGGCTTGTTCGTGAGCCGACACCCAGTTCTCGCAAGCATCGTACCACAGCGCACTCAGCGCTGGCGCCAGTTTCTCGGGCGGTGCCTCGCCCCGTGCAGTGGATGCTTCGAATTCTGCAAATGACATTTGCTCCACGTTGGTCTGGCCGTTTGTAATTTCAAGTGGCGCAAAGATTTTCCATGCCGAACACCGAACTCGTCATTCTCCGTGAACTGCTCGCCAACGAGCCCGGCTTCCTTTCCGGAACTGCGCTCGCGACCAAACTCGGGATGAGTCGAGTATCCGTCTGGCTGCATATGGAAAAGCTCCGCGCCCAAGGCTTCACCTTCGAAGCCGCCCGTTCGCGTGGCTACCGGATCACGTCGCGACCGTCGGGGCTGCACCTTGCGTTCATCCAAGCCCATTTGAAAGGCCGCCGAGATCTTCCCATCGCGGTGCTCGACGAGGTGGACAGCACGAACGACGAAGCGGCGCGACAACTTGCCGCCGGCCGAAGCGCGCCGTTTGTTGTGCTGGCGCGCAAACAGACTCGCGGCCGCGGACGCCTGGGCCGCACGTGGCACAGCGCGGCCAACGGAAATCTGTACGCGAGCTTCGCCTTTCGACCGCAAGTGGCGCCCAGCCGCATGGCGATTTTCACCCTGTGGATGGGCGTCAATATTTGTGAGCTGATCGCAAATTTCACCAACCTCTCTCCTGGCATCAAATGGCCCAACGACATTCTCTTCGACGGTCGTAAAGCCGGGGGAATTCTCACGGAAGCCCGCATCGATTCCGATCAGATCCGCGATCTTATTTTTGGTCTGGGACTCAACGTCAACGGACCCTCGGCCGACTGGCCGGCAGAACTGTCGCGGCGCGCTGTATCGCTCGCCGAACAAGCTGCCGCTCCGCTGGATTTGAATCGTTTTACCGCGGCGCTCATCGGCCGCGTGCTGCTGGCGTATGAACAATTTGTCGACGGTGACCATGTGCTCGTTTTCGCGGATCTCTGGAAACAGTTTGACGTTCTCCGCGGAAAACCGGTCGCGCTCCTGCAAGGCGAACGCCGCATTGCCGGAATCGCGCAGGGAATCGACGACGAGGGCTCGCTGCTTATTCGCACAACTCAGGGGAAATTGCAGCGGTTTCACGCCGGCGACGTAACGATTGAAAAAACCGAGGTTTGAAACGCGGGCCAGCCTTCCCTCAAACATTCATGTTTATTCACGCCGCCCACTGATTCAGTGTTTTCGCAATGCCTGACGCGCCTGCCATCGAAGTCTCCCATCTTGTAAAAAGCTATGCGGGCGTAACAGCGGTCAGCGACATTACCTTCTCCGTGTCCCGAGGCGAAATTCTTGGGTTTCTCGGGCCGAACGGCGCCGGTAAATCCACCACAATGCGCATCCTGACCGGCTATCTGCCCGCCACGTCGGGCACGGTCCACGTGTGCGGCGTGCCCGCTGCCTCGCAACCCAACGAGGTCAAACGCCGCATCGGCTACATGCCGGAGAATAATCCGCTGCCCGAGGACATGCGCGTATCCGAATATCTCTATTTCCGCGGCCGGCTCAAAGAGATCTCCCGGCGGAAGCTCGGTCCGCGCATCGACGAAGTTCTCGAGTTGTGCGACTTGAAACGCGTTCGCCACAAGATCATCGGCAAACTCTCCAAAGGATTTCGTCAACGCGTCGGCATCGCCGAGTCCGTGCTCGCAGAACCGCCCGTCATCATCATGGACGAGCCGACGATCGGACTCGATCCTCACCAAATCCTCATCGTCCGCGATCTGATCGCGAGTTTGCGCGGCCGCATGACGGTAATCATTTCATCGCACATTCTGCCCGAGATCGAAGTGACGTGCGACCGCGTCCTCATCATCAATCAAGGCCGGGTCGTCGCTCAAGGCACGCCGGCCGACCTCCGTCGCGAAATCCTCGGACACTCCACGTACGAACTGGAAATTGCGGGCGAAACCGCCGCGCTCCCGGAGCTGCTCGCCTCCATCGAACCAAGCCTGAAGATTTCCTCTGAAACCGCCGACGACGCGCTCGGGTTCCGCCGGCTGACGCTCACCACGGAGCGCGATGAAATTGGCGAACCTCTCCTCCGATCGCTCGCCGATCACAGTTACCGGCTGCGCAGCTTCAGCCGAAAGCAATCCACCCTCGAAGACGTTTTCCTCGCCGCGACCCGGCGGAGCTGGGACGTCCGATCCGAGGATCTCAGAAAATCCTAAGCCGAATTTGTCATGAAACATTTTTTTACGCTGCTTGGTCATGAAGTCCGAATGCTGCTCGTCAGTCCGAGCACGTATCTCGCGGCCATGCTCTTTCTCCTGTTCATGGGTTTCATCTTCACGGGCATTTTGGAAAACTACAGCAAGTCCCCTCAGGAGCTGTCGCCCGCCAACGTCTTTTTCCAGTTCTTCTGGTTCCCGGTGTTCATCATGGTGCCGCTGCTCACGATGAAGTGCCTCGCCGAGGAACGCCGGCTCGGCACCATCGAGACGCTGCTCACCACCCCCGTGACAACGACGGAGGTCGTGCTCGGAAAGTACGGCGCGGCCTACCTGCTTTATGTGACCTTGTGGGCCGCCACGGGCGGGTTTTTCTACATTCTGTATAAGTTTATCGGTGACGCGCGGTTTATCGACACAGGACCGCTTCTCGGCGGATATCTCTTCATCGCGGTGTCCGGTTTGTTTTTCGTCGCGCTCGGCGTATTCGCCAGCTCGTTGTCACGCAATCAGGCCGTCGCCGGAATTCTCTGCGTCGTGTTCCTTTTCGCTCTGATCGGCGGCACGAACTACCTCGGCGACAGCGCATGGTTGAACCGCGATGTTTTTCAACCGCTGAAGGAGGCCGTCGAGTACAGCCGGGTCATTTCCCATCGCGACGACTTCACCCGTGGCGTCGTCGATACCCGCCAGCTCTTGTTTTACATCAGTGGTTCCGTGCTCGCCCTCATCTTCAGCATTCTCGGTGTGGAGGCCAAGCTGCTGCATAGCTGAAAGCTAAGAGCCAAGAGTCCAGAGCTGAGGCTTTCCCTTTTCCATGCCACTTTTTGACAGCTTCCGAGCCGCACGCTGGGCCCGCACGCTCAATCTCCTGCTTCAGGCCATCCTCTTCCTGACGTTGTTCACTGGCTTGAATTACGTGGCCCGAAGTCACGCCTGGCGATTCGATCTGACCAGTCATCGCAGTTATTCGCTTTCAGCAGAGACTCTCGGATATCTCAGAGATCTCCACCAGCCGGTGAAAATTGTCGTGACCCTTACGGAGGACTCGGACAACGCGTACGTGAGGCAGGCCTTGAGCGATATGCGCGGACTGCTGCGCGAGTACGCCTACAACACCGAGAACGATGAGAGCCGCAAGATCACGGTCGAGTACCTCGATGTCTATCAGCGTCGCCGCGAGGCGGAACTGCTCGGCGTCGATCAACCCGACAGCATCGTGGTCATCTGTGGCGACAAACGCCGCACCGTGCTGCCGGGAGAAATCTATCAGATCGAGAAAGGAGAAAAGAAAGCGTTTCTGGGTGAACAGGCCATCACGTCCGCGATTCTCGACGTCTCCAGTCCTGAAAAGAAAAAAATCTATTTCCTCACCGGCCACGGTGAACTCAGTCCCGATGTCGTCGATCCGGTCCGGGGGCTTTCTACAATTCGCGACGCTTTGCGGCAACGAAACTTCGAGGTGGATACCGTTAATCTGGCGAGTACGCGGCGCGTCCCCGACAAGGCCTCGCTGCTGATCGCCGTCTGGCCGCAAGGTCCCTTCCGCCCGTTAGAACAGGAACTGCTCCGCCAATACCTCTTGGCCAACGCCGGCCGCTTGATTCTCCTGCTCGCTCCGGGACGGTCGCACGGTCTTGACGATCTGCTTGCCGATTGGGGCATATTAGTGGACGACGACGTCATTTTCGACCCAGGCACGCAGAACACGACTGAGGAAGGCGATTTGCTTCTGCGAAAACTCACCCCGCACCCGGTCACTCAGACACTTATTGATTATGATCTCCAGCCCCACGTCGGTCTTGCTCGAAGCGTTCGCCCGGATCCAGGCCGCTCCTTGGGCAATGGTTTTACCGTGACGACTCTCGCGGCGACGTCTCCCACAGCTTGGGGCGAGGTGAGCTACCGTCTTCGCTCCCCGCCTCAGTTCAACCCCGGCGTGGATATCCGTCCGGTGCCCGGAATGGAACCGAAGAACGGGCTCGGAGT
>DAITQE010000337.1:0-5002 GCA_036833235.1 Opitutus sp. | reverse complement strand
GCACCGGGTGTAGCGATCGATCGTATAATTTCGGACGCGCCGCGGCTCGATTATCCGGTGTGCTTCGCGTCGGCCGGGGAATTTGCGGTTCGCGCGTATCTGTTGCCCACGCATCCGATCGATGGTGGAAGTGAACTGCGATTCGCGATGGCCCTCGACGACGGCGCGCCGCAGCTCGTGACACTTATCGTTGACGATGGCGGACGTGGCTGGGCTCAAGGTGTGCTCGACGAAACCCGCATCGCGTCAACGACGATCCGTGTGATTTCGCCCGGTGTGCACACGTTGCGCATCTTTGGTACCGATCCCGGCGTCATGCTGGAAAAATTGGTCATCGATTGCGGAGGATTGCAGCCGTCCTATCTTGGACCCGGCGAAACGGCCCACGTCGCCGGCAACCCGATCGAAAATCGAGAATAACTCCCGTCGTGAATCCCCTCAAACTATTATCCTTCTTGCCGCTGCTCGCGGTCCTTTGCATCGCGTCCGCGGCTGAAAGTCCGCGCGACCGCATCTCGTTCGATGCGGACTGGCGGTTTTTCAAAGGCGATGCGCCGAATGTGGGCGAATCGCTCAGCTACGAGCGCATAAAAGCCTGGGTGCTTCCGACGGGAGACGAGTTGCTTGATTTCACCGCGACTCCTCGAGTCCGGCCAGTGGGGAGTATTGGCGAACGTGTGACGTTCCTCCGCGCAGATTTCGACGACAGCGGTTGGCGCAAACTCGATCTGCCGCACGACTGGGGCATCGAAGGACCGTTCCAGCAGGACCTGCCCGGCGACACAGGAAAACTGCCGTGGTTCGGCACGGCGTGGTATCGAAAAAAATTTACGCTATCGCCGGAGGACACCGCCCGACGGATCGAATTGGAAATCGACGGGGCGATGTCGTACGCGCTCGTTTGGTGCAATGGGCAGTTCGTGGGCGGCTGGCCGTACGGCTACACGTCTTGGCGGGTCGATCTTACTTCCTATGCGAAAGCAGGCGCCGAGAACGTGATCGCGATTCGGTTGGACAATCCGAGTCAGTCGTCTCGCTGGTATCCGGGCGGCGGTCTTTATCGAAATGTATGGCTTGTCAAAACCGGACCAGTGCGGGTCGCGCCGCTCGGCGTTTTTGTGACGACGCCGATCGTGTCGGCGCAAAGCGCAGCGGTGGACGTCGATGTCACTCTCGAAAATACCACGGAGAAGCGGGCGGATGTGCAGATGACGGTGCAGTTGTTCGCCGCGGATGCGGTTGGGAAACCGGTGGGCGAGCCGATCGTCACGAGCGAACCGCAAGCCGCGCGCATCGAGCCGCATCGCCGGGCGAACTTAGCGCGCACGTTGATGGTGGCGAATCCGCGGCGATGGAGTCTTCGCGAACGAAACCGTTATGTCGCCGTGACGCGCGTCGCCGGAAACGGCAGCGATTTGGATCGGGTGGAAACGCCGTTTGGCATTCGCACGATCGCGATCTCGCCGGAGGGCGGATTCGTTCTCAACGGTGAACGCGTGCCGCTGAACGGCGTGTGCAATCACCATGATCTCGGCGCACTGGGCTCGGCGATTAACACGCGCGCGCTAGAACGCCAGCTCGAGATTTTGCAAGCGATAGGCTGCAACGCCATTCGCACCAGCCACAATCCGCCTGCGCCGGAGTTGCTCGAGTTGTGCGATCGCATGGGTTTTCTGGTGATGGTCGAGGCGTTTGACTGCTGGCGAATCGGGAAGCGGCCCGATGATTACAGCCGCGTGTTCGACGACTGGCACGAGAAAGACCTGCGCGCAATGGTGCGGCGGGATCGCAATCATCCAAGCGTGGTGGAGTGGAGCATCGGCAATGAAGTGCGCGAGCAAGGTTCGCCGGAGGGCTGGAAAATCGCCGCGCACCTCGCGGCGATTGTGCGTGAGGACGATCGCACCCGTCCGATCACGAGTGGATTCAACAACGTCAGCTCGGGTTATGATGGCTTTCAAACGGCGGTCGATATCGTCGGCTACAATTACAAGCCAGAGGAATACGCGAAGCTGCATGCCGCGCATCCGCAGCTCGTGATTCAAGGTTCGGAGACGGCGTCCACCGTCAGTTCACGCGGGGAATATTTCTTTCCGGTGAGCGATGACAAGGCGCGAGGCCAGGCCGATTTCCAGGTCAGTTCGTATGATCTCTCGGCGCCGCGATGGGCGTGGCCACCAGACGTGGAATGGAAAGGACTTGATCGGAATCCGTTCGTGCTCGGTGAATTCGTGTGGACTGGCTTCGACTACCTCGGCGAACCGACGCCGTACAACGCGGACGTGACCAATCTCCTCAATTTTTCGGATCCGTCAGAGGAGGCGCGCATGAAAAAAGAGCTGGATGAGCTCGGTAAAATCACGGTGCCGTCGCGCAGCAGTTACTTCGGCATCATCGATCTCGCGGGATTTCCGAAGGACCGTTACTTTCTTTATCAATCGCGCTGGCGGCCTGAGTTTCCGATGGCGCACATCCTGCCGCATTGGACCTGGCCGTCGCGCGTGGGGCAGGTCACGCCGGTTCACGTATATTCCTCCGGCGATGAGGCGGAGCTGTTTCTGAACGGCAAATCGCTCGGACGAAAAAAACGCGGCGCGCTCGAGTATCGATTCCGCTGGGACGACGTGAGGTACGCTCCGGGTGAACTGAAGGTCATTACCTACAAGCACGGCGCCAAATGGGCTGAGGCGATTCAACGGACGGCCGGTGCAGCGGCGAAATTGGCGGCACAGGCCGACCGTACGGTGCTGCACGCTGACGGCAGTGATCTTTCGTTCGTGACTATCAGCGTGCTGGACGCGAATGGCGTGCTCGTGCCGCAAGCGAAACAGGCGATCACGTTTAGCATAAGTGGGCCGGGCTCGATCGTTGCGGTGGACAACGGGGACGCGACGAGCTTCGAGCCATTTCAAGCGAGCAAACGAAAAGCGTACAACGGGCTCGCGCTCGTCGTTGTGCGTACGAAACGCGGCGAGGCTGGCACGATGACGGTGCGCGCCGAATCGGCGGGACTCGCAGCGGCGGACGTGATTTTGAAAAGCGAATGAACCCCTGGGAGCGCGGGCGTCCCGCCCGCATTCGAAAAACCAGCGGACGAGGGCGTCCGCGCTCCCACCCAATCAATTTCCAATATGATGAAACAAATCCTTACCACCCTCACACTCTGTTTCGGAATTGTCGCGTCCGCTCAGGCCGCGGAGCCCGCGCCGGATTTGGCGTCGAATCCGGCGGCGGCAGTTACTCCACTCGATCCCAAACTGCCGACGATCTTCATCGCGAGTGATTCGACGGCCGCGAAAGGTGCGGGTGAGAGGCAGCAAGGCTGGGGCGTGCCGTTCGCGAGTTATTTCGATTCCGCCAAATTCAATGTGGCGAACCGTGCGCGCGGTGGACGCAGCAGCCGAACATTCATCACGGAAGGATTGTGGGACAAGCTGCTCGCGGACGTGAAACCGGGTGATTTCGTGTTGATCCAGTTTGGGCACAACGACGCCGGCGCGATCAATGAAGAGCCGCCGGGTTCCAACCGCCCCTTGCGCGCCCGCGGATCGCTGCCGGGCATCGGCGATGAATCGCAGGAGATCGACAACGTGATCACGAAAAAGCACGAAGTTGTACACACGTTCGGCTGGTACGTGCGAAAAATGATCGCGGACGTGAAGGCCAAGGGAGCGACGCCACTCGTGCTCTCGTTGACGGTTCGGAATATATGGAAAGATGGCAAAGTGGAGCGAGGCTCCGGTAATTTCCGCGCGTGGGACCGGGAGGTTGCACGCGATGCCGGGGTGGAGTTCGTCGATGTCACACGCATCATTGCGGACGCCTATCAACAGCTGGGCGAAAACCGCGTGAAGGAGTTTTTTCAGCAAGATCATACGCATACGAACGCCGTTGGCGCGGATTTGAATGCGGCCTTGGTGGTGGGCGGGCTCAAAGGGATTCCCAAAGGACCGTGGAAGCAGTTTCTCTCGCCGAAAGGCGCGGCGGTTGAGTCTAACCGGATTGGTTGGTTGAACCTTCCGGAGCCGGCGAATGCCACGCTGCCGTCACTGATTGTGATCGGCGATTCGACGGTGCGCAATGGTCGCGGAGATGGCGCTGGCGGGCAGTGGGGTTGGGGCGATTCGATCGGTGAATTTTTCGACCTGACGAAAATCAACGTGGTGAATCGGGCGATCGGTGGTTTGAGCAGCCGCACATTTTTGACGCAAGGGCATTGGGCAAGGGCGTTGACTCTGGCGAAGCCCGGCGATTTTCTGATTATGCAATTCGGGCATAACGACAACGGGCCGCTCAACGATACCTCGCGCGCCCGCGGGACCATCAAGGGAACTGGCGAGGAGACTGAGGAGATCGATAATCTTCTGACGAAGCAGCACGAAGTCGTGCACACGTACGGGTGGTATCTGAGAAAATTTATCCGCGATGCCAAGGCTCACGGCATGACGCCGATTGTATGTTCGCCCATTCCGCGAAAGACGTGGAAAGACGGCAAGATCGTGCGTTCGGCCGATAGCTATGCAGGCTGGGCGAAGCAGGTCGCCGAGCAGGAAGGCGTGGCCTTCATTGATTTGAACGAGCGCGTGGCGGAGGCGTACGACGCGCTCGGTGCGGAGAAGGTCGAGGCAATGTTCGCGGATCCGCACACGCACACGAGCCGCCTCGGCGCGGAGTTGAATGCTTCGATCGTAGCGACAGCGGTGCGCGAGCTGCCGAAGGTGCGGCTCAAGGAGTTTCTGTCGTCGGGTGATGGCGACCGTGAAGCGACTGCGGCGCTGCGGTCCGCGGCGGCAAAGCGATGACATTCGCTGCGTACACCAGGCGATTTGTTTTTGTTGGTAGGGGCGGCTGTCCCTAGCCGCATTGGGATTGGGCGTCCGCACAACTCAGGGCGCGTGGGACACGCGGCCCCTACCATCGAAACCACGAAACCAACCGCGCGAAACTCCTTAATTCGCTGCGACCGGCTCGGCGGGCGCGGGCACCGTTGCGATCACAGCGC
>DAITQE010000336.1:0-5002 GCA_036833235.1 Opitutus sp. | reverse complement strand
GGTCTCGCTCGCGCCTGAAACACCCGCAGAAGCAACGGCGCGCCCGGCGGCGACGCCGTCGGTGCCGCAGACGCAGCCCATACGCGCCGCTCCGACGAAGCCGACGGCGCCTTCTGCGGTCCGCCGTCACATTGTAGTCAAGGGCGACACACTCTTTAGTCTCGCTCAAAAATATTACGGCAACCGTTCACGGTGGCGGGATATTTACGCCGCTAACCGTGATGTGATGCCGAGTGAAAACTCGCTGAGAATTGGGATGGAAGTTAAAATCCCGTGAGAGATTGCAGAGGCTTGTGTGCAATCATCGCGTTGCTCGACACGCGCGCAACCTACGGCTGGCGCTTGCCGCGGATTTTTTTACACAGTCTTACAGTGGGTATGCTTTTATCCACGCGTTATGCGTACGACTACGTTTTGACATCCGCCCGCCAAAATTGATTCAACTCCATGCCCAAGACCTCTCAACGCACGTCTGTGTTCACGGAGTCACTTATACGCGAGATGTCGCGCGTAGCTCAGCGGTTCGGCGCGATCAACCTGGCGCAGGGATTTCCTGATTGGGATCCTCCGCCTGCGCTCATTCAGGCGGCAAAAGATGCGATGGACGCGGGGCGGCACCAATACGCCGTCACATGGGGCGCGCCGGAATTGCGAAATGCTCTAGGCGCCAAACTAACGCGTTTCATGGGAACGCCGGTTGACGCTGAACGCGAGTTGGTCGTCACGTGTGGTGCGACTGAAGCGATGATGGTGGCAATGATGACGGTGTGCGACCCCGGCGACAAAGTTGGTTTGTTTTCCCCGTTCTACGAAAACTATGCCGCCGATGCGATTCTGGCGGGCGCGACCCCGGTGCATGTTTCACTTCACCCGCCAACGTATCGTTTTGATCCAGAGGAACTGCGGCGCGCGTTTGCCGGCGGCTTGAAAGCCTTTGTGTTGTGCAATCCATCAAACCCCTGCGGCCGTGTTTTCACACGCGAGGAACTGCTGCAAATCGCGGCGCTCGCAGCCGAGTTCGATGTGTTCGTGATGACGGATGAGGTTTACGAGCACATCGTTTTTCCGCCGCATCGTCATACTTATTTTGCGACACTGCCTGGGATGGCGGAGCGCACGCTCATGTGTTCGTCGCTTTCAAAGACGTTTTCGATCACCGGCTGGCGCCTCGGCTACGTGCATGCAAGCCCGAGCATCATCGCACAGGCCCGCAAGGTTCATGATTTCCTGACCGTGGGGGCAGCTGCTCCGCTGCAGCACGCAGTCGTCACCGCGCTGAATTTCCCAATAGGCTACTATGACAATTTGATGGCAGAATACGCCTGCTCGCGCGACGTCTTGCTCAGCTATTTGGATCGGACGGGCCTGCCATACACCCGACCAGAGGGCGCGTACTTTGTGATGGTTGATATATCATCATTTGGATACGCAAGTGATGTGGAGTTTGCCCATTGGATGGCGCGGGAAATCGGGGTGGCTCCAGTCCCGGGTTCGAGCTTCTTTGCCGATGGCGAGAGTCGTTATATTCGGCTGAATTTTGCCAAACGCCCCGCAACTCTCCACGCTGCCGGCGAGCGACTTTTGCGTCTCAAGCGCTGAGAGCTTCGGAAGTGCGCACGTTCCGCGTCGAAGGCAATCGTCGTGATTAGGAACGTCGGGGCCGTTGTAGTACGCGGTTGGTTTGTCGGTTGTTGTTCTGCGGAGATGGTCGTGCGCCCGCATCACGCGGAAACCCGCGTCACGCCATCGGAATTCGTCCGATCGGTACAAAAAAGACCCAGCGTCAAAGTCCTTGCGGTTACTCGTTTTCCTATATGGTGGCGAATGCGTTGAACCGGGACTCCATTTGGAGGTCTAGCGGTGCACGATCAATCCTGCTATGAACCAGATCTTGAATACGACGTTGACTCCGGAAGCTCGCGATCAGGTTGGGAGTATTCTCAATCATGCGCTGGCCGACGAGTTTGCATTGTCGTCCGCGGCTCGGGATTACCACTGGAATGTCTCAGGACCGCACTTTCGTAGTCTTAACGAAATATTCGATGAGCAGTATCATCAGCTCGATGAATGGATTGAGCGGATTGCAGAGCGCGCTCATTCGCTGGGGATCGCGGCGCAAACTGGGTGGGCGGAGTTGATCAAAGCTCCGCGCTTCACGCCGGCGCCCGGCGCGACGTTAAGCGCTGCGGGCATGATGGAAGCGTTGGTGACTATGCACGAATGCATGGCCGAGCGGCTGCACGAAGATGCTGCCACGTGCGCGGAGAACGTTGGCGAGGTGCTCACGTCGAATTTCCTGAACGAGTTGATTGAATACCACGAAACCGCGGCGTGGATGCTTGGTGAACTGCTGGCCGACCGAGAGCGCGCCCAAGCCTAGCTCAAGGAGTGAATCGACGGGAAACTCTCATCGCGAGGCCGGTTCTTTAAATTTTAATAATACAGTCCAATCCATCACCGCTGCAGTTCCGTTGCTGCAGGTTTAACCCATGAAGAATCTATAGTTTTATCATTCTCCGCTCGTCGCGTTCCCCCTTGGACGTCGGGTGGATCCTGATGCGGGTCGACCGCATCGACCCTGTGAACCCCTCCAGATCCGAAAACTCCAACCCCACTACTACCATGCTAAGTTATGCTGTCATTTTTCTCATTATTGCCCTGATCGCAGGCGTCCTTGGTTTCGGCGTTGTTGCTGGAACCGCTGCAACCATCGCGAAGATTTGCTTCATCGTGTTCCTGGTTCTCTTCGTCTTCTCGCTGCTGCGTGGACGCCGCGCACCCTGAGCGACGATCCCACTCAAGCGGATCGGATCGCACAGCGTAGAGCCTGTGCTTCCATCAGCAGATCCCGCGCGGCGAGCAATGTCTCATCGCGTGGGATTTCTGTTGTCGGGCCCGTAGTCGTCGTACCGTGACCGTGATCGGCGGTTTCGTCCGGATCGCCCAAACCCGTCGCGCGGAATTGTCGGAGGCGCTCGAGCACTAGATCGCGAATCTCGTGGGCGTTGTCGACTCCGTGGAAAACTCCCTTGTGCAGGCTTGCTTCCTCCCGATCGGTGCGATGAATCGAGCCTGAACCTCCACCCGCGGACTGGACTTCGAGATTGGCAATTCGGAAAAGACGCTCAATCGGACCCTGGCTCACGGAGACTTGCTGAAGGTTGGCAAAACTCATGGTGAGTTCCTGAATGCGCCACAAACCTTCGCGAATCCGCAGGCTTCGATCCGTCACGATGTACCAGCGTTGCTCATACTCGAGCCGGACAGCTGCGTAGGTGACGGGGATTTGGATGAGATAGACTAAAACACCGAGCCCCTTGGCGACATTGAGCAGCGGCCACACCCACCAGGGTGCTTGCGCCGCCACCACCGCGACGTCCGCTTCGGTAAGGTTTCTCGGACGTCTTGTCGTTTTTCGGGTCCTCTCGGGAAGCACGACAGTCGATGGCTGTGGGTTGATGGATTTCACCGTCGCGGCAGGCGGCGCGGATCGAGATACGGAACGTTGGACTTGCACGTCGTGCTCAAGGCGGAGCAAAACCCCAACGGAAAAAAGAATGCCGATTACCGCGAGCAACTGGCGCGCTCCCCACGCTGCGAGTCGCAACCGAAAGTAGTTTTTGCCGGCTCGAAAAATTCGCGCTGAGCCTGGTGCACCTGATGGAGGATGAGGTACCGCCGGTACGCGAAGGAGCCGGAGGATGCACTGACCGACCCAGCTAAACATGTTCCGACTCCTTCCCACTGCTATTTTTGCTGGCGAGCTCAGTTCGTAACCGCCGCAACTCGGCGGCTACCTCGCGCAAAACCATCGCCAGTTCCGACTGATTTCCCGCGTCAACCGCGATACCAGAATTGGGTGCTGCGGGGAGGGGAGCATGCGCGCGGTCCTTAACGCCGCGCATTTTTGAGTAGAGGAAGTCCCGCACGGTTTCGTATTCGAGTATCCCCTCGATCGTCATCTCCGCCGCGGCATTGCCGCTGGCCGTCTGCACGAGAATTTTAGCGAGGCCCAGCCAGCGCTCGATCAGGTTTGAGCGCAGGTGAATATCCTGAATCCGCGCGTAGTGAATGATGATTTCGCGCCGGAAGAGGATTCCCCAGCTCATCGAGATTCCTTCCGCTGTGAACCTGTAGCGCAGCGTGTGATACCGAAAATACATCGGCACGACGAGCACTGGAAACACGGGAGGTATCGCGAGGCACTTGAGCAGATAATACGTCCAAAGTTTCGGGTCCGGCCGCTCGATGGCCAGAATCGGGGCGTCGTTCGGGTCGGGGCTCACGCGATGATCAACGCTCGCCGGCGCGCCGACGGCAAGCGCGGAGGGGCGCATTCTGGGTAATGCGATGCTTTAGGCTGGGTCTTCGAATTGCTCGCGTATTCTACTGGAGGGCGCTGCTCCGTCAGCGCCGTCGAATGGGTTGAATGCGGCTGCAACAGAGCGCAGCCCTCCACTTTCAGAATTCGAAGGCAGGCCCAGGTCGACGGCCACAACTTGCGGACAGAAGCCCGCGCCACGACGATTCTGTCACACGCACGCAATCGCTTCGTCGAGCACGGCTAGGATAAAGTCTGCGTCCGCTTTCGTGATGCACATCGGTGGAGCGAAGCGGATCGTTTGTCCCCACAATCCCCCTTTACCGAGAAGCAGTCCGAGTTCGCGCGCATTCTCCACCACCTGAGCGCACTCCTCACGACCTGGCTGTTTTGTCGCACGGTCTTTTACAAACTCTATTCCGAGCATGAGTCCAAGCCCACGCACGTCACCGATGATCGAGTGTTTGGCTTTGAGCTTTTCCAGGCCGGCCAAAATATATCCGCCAAGTTCGCGTGAGTTTGACTGGAGATTCTCCCGCTCGATCACTTCGAGGACCGCTTTGCCGATCGCGCTGACGACAGGATTTCCGCCGAACGTATTGAAATGCACTTTTTGCGTGAGCACAGCCGCGATTTTCGGCGTCGTCACCACGGCGGCTAACGGCGCTCCATTGCCGATGC
>DAITQE010000335.1:1541-5027 GCA_036833235.1 Opitutus sp. | reverse complement strand
TCTTGACGAAGTCAGCGTGGCCGGGGCAGTCGACGTGCGCATAGTGGCGCTTGTCAGATTGATACTCCACGTGGGCGACAGAAATAGTGACGATCTTGGACGCATCACGCACTGTGCCGCCTTTGGCGATATCGGCATAGGTCTTCACCTCGGCGAGACCTTTGCGGGCCTGGACGGCGAGAATCGCGGTCGTCAGCGTGGTTTTACCGTGATCGACGTGGCCAATCGTGCCGACGTTGACATGCGGTTTCGTGCGTTCGAATGAGGCTTTTGCCATGGGAGGAGTTGGGAGACGTTAGCGGGTTAGATGATGAAGTTTTTGACCTCGGTTTTTAACGTCGCGGAAGTCACGCGACAACTGGCCTGGAGCCCAGAACCGGATTCGAACCGGCGACCTCGTCCTTACCAAGGACGTGCTCTGCCAACTGAGCTATCTGGGCAGACCAAGGGAGGGATCAAAAAACGAAAAGAGGGAAGAAAGTGCAGGCCGCAAAATTTGAGGTCAACAGCAAACTTGCTGTTTTTTCCAAAGCTACGGACCAATCGCCACTCGGTAGAAGCCAGGGGCGAGACGTTCACCGATATGCAGGCCACTTACGAGGTATTCCACGAAATATCCGTCAACGGCCGCCACACGCGAACTCTCGGTCAACACCGGCGGTCGAACGACACCCGTGCGATCAACCGCAACGAGAAACTCCATTGGCTGCCAAACCACATCCGCTGGAGGGCGCGCGTCCTGCAAAGGTTCCGCAATGACCGCTTGACCATTAGCTGCTGACGTCACCTGCATGAACGCTCGCCGTGGGACGACAGTCGGAGGCTGTTGATCCGTCTGGCCAAAGCCAAAAAACGGCCGCGCCGGCTTGTCCGTCGCAAACGCGTCCGCCGGACGCAATGGAACTATGACGGGCGGCGGTAAGTTCACCTTCAAAGCCGATCCCGTGTACGTCAATTTTGGCGGATAACCTTGAAAAGAGGTGCCAAATTCACGGCGAAAGTCTTTGGGCAAAACGTCTTCACCTGCGTTCCAACGCGTCGGACGAAAAAGAGGCGTGGGGTCTCTCATCGTCGCCTCGTCCTTCAAAAGCGCGTCCTCCCCGTCATCACCAAGTCGCGCAAGGCCGACAGCCGGGACTGGACGCGGAGTAGACTGCGGCAAACTCGAAACGTCCGCCGACGGTGCATGGAATAACATCAAAACCAGAGCCATTGCCAGAACTGCGCCAACACCGGACAACAGCCAAATACCCGTTCCCGTGCCGCGTGTCTTCATCGCGAGCCCTGCGTCGCTGCATCTGTCGACAATTCTTCTGTACCAACGACGATTCGAACAAAACCTGCCTCTTGCGCTGCGCTCACGATTTCAGTGAGTTCCTGAACGGTTACCTCCCCGCTCGCTCGGATCAGCAGTGACGGCTCCTTCAAGCCTTTCGCCTGCACTCGTAGCCAATCTCGAAGCTGAACCAGATTAAGCAGCCCGTCCGCAAAAATCTGACCTGATGCGCGGACACTGATCACACTTTCAGTCGGTCGGGCCGCCGCCCTTGCTCCGGCCATTTCCGGCATTCGAAAGTCGACGCCTAACCCCGGCGCAAGAACGAATCGGGAGCCGAACCAGAAAAAAAACAACGCGATCAATCCCGCATTAACATAGAAGAGTGAATCCATGCAGCGCGGCTCAGACCGAAGCTTCGACGCGAGATCGAGGGGGCGCGTTATCATATCAACGACGTTTCTTCCTCACAAAGCGGCCGGGACGTTCGGCACAGGCAGTCTGGATTTGAGCACAACCCGTTCATTTTTGCGCAGCCGGATCTGCTGCTGGACGCGCCGCGTCACCTGGCGCAATCCCGCGGTATTCAGTGAGCAAGTACTTCATGATCTCGTTCCCCGCCCATTCGACATCGCGCACGATGGCGCGCACCCGGCCCACGAGAAAGTGATGAGCGAGGTGCGCCGGAATCGCGAGCATGAGACTCGCGGCCGCGCACAGCAGCGCCTGCCACATGCCTTTAGCGAGAACCGCAGCCGTGGCGTAGTCTTTGTTGAATGCAATAAATGTAGTGATCATCCCCAACACTGTTCCGAGCAGTCCGACCAGAGGCGCAACCTGGGCAATCGCCGCGATCGCGTTCACCCGCCGTTCCAAGGCAGGCAATTCCACGATCGCCGCCTCCTGCACGTAAAATCTCATTTTGTCCGGGTCGTCGTCCGCATGCAGCAGCGCCGCTTTCACCACGGCCGCCACCGGTCCGGGTGTTTCCTCACACACCGTCAACGCTTCAACGATGCGGCGCTTTGCCAGGATATTTTTCACGCCGCCGATAAATGCGGTCGAGCGAATCTGCCCTCGATGCAGAAAGAGCGTGCGCTCGATAAATAAAACGAGTCCCACAATGGCCATGACCAGGAGAACCCACATCATTGGACCACCGTGGACGAAGAGGCTCAGATCGAGAACAGACATGGTTCGTGAAAAAATAGAGGGCGTGAGTCGCTAGTCGTCAATCGTCACGCGAGCCTGCGGCAA
Source organism: Opitutus sp. (assembly GCA_036833235.1). Lineage (GTDB taxonomy): Bacteria > Verrucomicrobiota > Verrucomicrobiia > Opitutales > Opitutaceae > Opitutus. The sequence continues at coordinate 2,494 of DAITQE010000335.1, read as the reverse complement.
TGCAGACCCGGTGATTATCCGCCCGCATGGCGCCGTGATCCATCGACCCACGTGACGGGCGCCCGTTCTTTTCACGGCGTTGACTCTCCGAGATTGAAGCGCGCCAGTCGGGCCTTGGCCAGCGTCTCACCGTATTCAAGTTTCGTTTTCAAAATGAGCTGCCAGGCCTCCTTCGCTTGCTCGAGCTTTTCCTGCTGCTCGTACAGCGCGCCCAGCTCGATCAACGTGCGTGCCATCCAGTAGCGTCCTTTATCCCGCAGCTGCTTCACCGCCTCTCCATCCAGGAGAAATTGCGTCACGACGTCCCGCCACCAAACCTCCTGCGCCTTCGACGCCTCACCGCGGCGGGCTAGAAGATAACCCAGATTGAATCCCGCCTCGACCCGGGCATCGACCGGTGCATCGACCCGCCCCAGCACATGTTCAAAATGCACCAGCGCACTTTCGGCTTGGGACGGGTCACTGGCCGACAGCGCGTTGAGCGTCTCAGCTAGCGCGAGCTGGGCCAGCGCGATGTCGTGCCGCTGTGAATACTTGTTCAAGAGCTCCTCGTACGTCTGCTGTGCGGCAGAAAAATCGTTCAATTTCCGCAACAGGTCTCCTTGTTTGAGCCGCGCAGGAAAAATCAGCTCCTCGCTCTCGGGCGAAGGATGTTTTCTGATCAGGCTCAACATGTCCTCGATAAGCTTGTTCGCCTCCTTTAGATTGGCTGCCTCTCCGCGACGTTCCGCTTGCAGCGCCGCCTGAAACAGCGCGAACGGGGCGTACGGATCCTCCGGAAAATCATCGGCGAGTTTCGTTAGGCGCTGCTGGGCTTCCACCGTTTTGTCCTGCTTCGCTAGATGCTCCGCCTCCAAAAAATAGGAGTTCACCGTCGCCGGCGACCGCGGGAAGTTCTCTCTCAACGTCTTCAGCGTCGCGAGCGCATCCGCATCCCGGCCAAGGGCAAAGTT
>DAITQE010000335.1:578-1531 GCA_036833235.1 Opitutus sp. | reverse complement strand
GCTCGCAGCAGTTCGCTCGAGCTCGTAATCTCGTTTTTCAATTCCGGCGACACTCCTGCGATCGACCCAGCCAGCGCATCCACAAATTTCAGCGTGTCTTCCGGCTTGTCCGCAGCCAGTGATAACCGCGCCTGGAGCCATGCCATTCTCGCGCGCACGTCGAGCGGCAGAGCGGCAACCGACGCCCCAGTTTCTCCGAGAAGACGATTCACCCGCGCGTACGCCTCGCCCGTCTTGCCCTGCGACTGAAGACCGCGAGCAAGGTTCCACTCTGCCTTCCAACGATTGATCGCATCGAACTCCGGGTCGCGCGAAAGCTCATCGAGCACGGTTGCCGCAGTCTCGGGCACACCCGCTTCGATTTCCGACTCGATGCGTTGAAACATGAGTTCTCCCGCGCTTACTCCGACGGGTCGTTCGCGCAACGCCGCCGCGTACGCATCGGCGGCACTGCGGAAATCCCGCGCCTGAAATCGCGCTTCTGCAATCAAGACGCCCAACGCCGCGTGCTCCGGACCTTCCGGCAATTCCGCACGGGCCTTCTCCGCATTATCAGCCGCAGTGCGGTAGCGAAGCTGTTCCCAAGCTGAATCCGTCAACACGCCGTACGCATGCGCCTTCAGCGGCGAACCTGGAAATTTTTGCAACAACAACGTCGCATCGCTTTCGGCCTGGGCATAGCCTTCCGTCGTCCTCGATGCCAATGCCGCCTGCGCGCGGAACAGCAAAAGATCCTCCAAAATCGGGTGCGGTTTCGTTGCACCAATCAGCGTGTCGAGCTGTTTTCTAAAACTCCCAAGCAGAGGATCTTTCGTCGAGGCGCGCGCCAGCAATTGCAGTGCGATTCGTTGTTTGTCTCGATCGCTTCCGTGTTCCAGCAACTGCTCCAATGCATTGCGGCCGGCCCCTTCCTTTGCTCCGGCGATCACCCCAAGCAACAAGCGCATCTCATC
>DAITQE010000335.1:0-568 GCA_036833235.1 Opitutus sp. | reverse complement strand
TCTCATCCAGCTGCGCCCGTTCTTCTGCCGGCAGGGCGACAATTTGCTGTTGCAGGACCGCCACGGCTTCCCCCTTGCGACCCAAGCTATCAAGCATCGAGGCATAAATGCGCGCGTAATCGTAACCCGTTCCTCGTCCTTGAAACTGCTCCATGTTCTTCTTCGCCGCAGCGGCGTCCGCCTCCGACACCTGGCCGCGGCGGAGCCGCGCTTCTTCCCGCATTAGCAAAAAGCGGGCTCTGGTCTGGGTCGAAACCGCCGCTTCGGTGGCCTGATTGAAGAGAGCCTGGGCTTTGTCGTGCTCGCCTTCCGCAGTCGCAATGGTCCCCTCCAAATATAAATGCCAGCCGCGATCTGCCGGCGACAACTCCGCGACGCGCGACGCATCCCGCTCGTTTTTTGACGCAGCCAATTGGTGTCGCGCGGCCGCAATCAGACCTTTTCGGAGATGCCAGGCCGCACCGCGCGGTCCCTCCAGCGAATCCAAAGCCTGATCGGCTTCCTCCACTCGACCTTCATCAAGCAAGGCGGTGGCAAGCCCCATGGTCAGGGTGGCGCGATCCGCTCC
>DAITQE010000334.1:0-5034 GCA_036833235.1 Opitutus sp. | reverse complement strand
GAGTACACAGAGCTCCGACACAGAGTTCACAGCGAGAAATACTTCGATCCTCTCCGCCAACCCGCATGAACCGCATCCCAACGCCTTGTGGCCTTCTGCTTCCATTGAGTCGGGCTCTGCCACTCGCCAAGAGTGTTGTTGTGCTGCGTGCATTTTATCGCAAGCCCTTGGGAACGCGGCTTCGTTCGGAACATCCCCGACGTAGCGAGCTCTATAACCCCGAGTCCAGCTCACTCCACCCCGGAACTCCGCCGGAGCACTAATCCTTCTCCTTCATTCTCCCAATGGACGCTATAATTATCGTCGATTTGCAGAAGGCGTTTCCGGTGCCTCGGCCCGTCATTTTTCCACTTCCATCCTGACGCCATGACCACCTCACATGCTGAACCAGAACTCCTGGAAAATAAATTGCGTGTCCATCGGTCGCTAGCTACGAGCACGCGCGTGCTGAACCCCGGTTCGACTTCATCCCCAATGTTTCTAATCAGTGACGATCCAGCGTTTGCATCCGACGTCGAGAGCACCGTCGCCGAGGCGATGCCGGGCACGAACGTCCAGCGTCTGGGAGCTTTTGCCGAGACTGGCGCCGCGGAGGACGCTGAAGGTGAACTGATGATCTTGTGCGACCCAAGCCGCGCCACGCTGACGGCGGCAAAGTCGGCGCGTGACGGCAGCGGGTTGCCGCGCTGGGCGGTGGTGATTTGCCGGAGCACGCTCAATGGCGACGCTGATGACGCGCTGGAGGCGATTTCGCGCGACGAATTGTCTGCGCCGCTGCTTCGACGCGTGTGCCGCGGTGTATTGGAACAACACCAACTGCGCCGCGAGAACGTGAAGTTCCGCGGCGATTTGATGACATTTGGTTTTCGGGTGGCGCACGATCTGCGGACGCCGCTCGGTGGCGTGCTGACGACCGCCGAAATGTTGAAAGAGATCCTCGAGGAAGATTCGCCGCGTCATGCGCCGTTGACGCAGCCGGTCATCGATTCGGCGGATGGGTTGGTGAGACTTATCGAACGTACGAGTTTTTTGGCGAAGATGTCTGCGTCGACGGAGGCGCCGCTTCTCACCAACATGAGCACGCCGTTTTGGAATGCCTTCCAGCAAGTCGAAGGTCTTATCTTAAAAGCCGGCGCATCGCTCGCCTACGCCGCCGAGTGGCCGATGGTAAAAGGGCATTCGTCATGGCTCGAGATCGTCTGGAGCAATTTGATCATGAACGCGCTGCAGCACGGAGGTCCAATGGTTCGAATCGAAGCGGGATGGACTCCGAGCGAGGGCTGTATTCGTTTTTGGCTGACAGACAGCGGAACGGTTGCACCGGAGCGACGAGCTTTGCTCTTTTACCCGTTCAATCGATTGCATGAACCCCGAGCACCTCGTGGACTCGGTTTGGCGATGGTGCGTCGCGTGATAGAACTGGAGGGCGGGTGTTGTGGATACGAGCCGATGTCCACCGGAGGTTCGTGTTTCTACTTCATTCTGCCTGTTGCGACCGAGCCGGGCGAAGCCGCCTAAATCCGCGCCGTCAGACGCCCGGTTGCGGGCTCCTCGCCACGGTCTTTCGTTTTGAGAATGCAATCCGTTGCGTCGTAGGCGGCGAGCTTGCTCGCGCTTCAATCGCGCCAGCAAGCTTGCGGCCTACACGTTACGACTCCAAAACAAAAGACCATGGGCTCCTCGCACTCGTGAATGAACGCAGTTGCCCCCGCAATGGATTAGAGATCACATGGCCGGGCTAGGCGCGCCGCCATATTAGCACTCACCTCTGATGTTCAGCCGCTCTACAAGACCGCCGGCTGGCCGGTTTCCTTCGGCTTGGGGCTCGTCGCGCGGGTTGATGGGCCGTTGCGGCATGGCGACGACAGCACGAGCCGCGAAGGCGCTGATTGTAGTTGGAATTATTGGACGCGTCCTGTTTGGCGAACGTTTCGTCCAAATGGCCGCAAATCGCCAGGTCGGATTCATCAGCTCGGTACGTGCGACAACCTCGGGAAATTCTCGCAACAATCGCGTCGGTGCCTTGACCCGCAGGGCAAAATTGCTTCGCGTCGTGGAAGTCGTCCTAGCGGTGGAAAATTGAGCCATGGTGATTCGCGATTTACCCATTAAGCGGAAGCTGGTCGGGGCGATCGTGCTCACGTGTCTGGCGGTGCTCGTGCTGACGTCGGTGGTGCTGCTCACCTACGAATATTTTCACTACAAAAACTCGACGCGGCATAACCTCACGACGATTGCGGACATCATCGCGGCGAATAGTACCGCGGTCCTCATCTACGACGACCAGAAGCTCGCGTCGGAGATTTTGTCCAGCTTGCGCGCGGAACCGGAGATCGTCGCTGCGGCGTTGTACGATAAAGCCGGTCGGGTTTACGTTGGCTATCCGGCTGCCGTTGCAACGAGTGGGTTGCCGCAAACACCCGGGGCCGATGGCATCACGTTTAGGTTAAGCGATGTCGTCTTGTTTCAACCCATCATCGAAGGCCAAAATCGCGTCGGCACCCTCTACCTGCGCGGCGATCTTGAAGGAACCTATCATCGCCTCGCGGTTTTCGGCGTGGTCCTCCTCATCGTCCTCGGTGGTTCGGTGGTTCTGGCGTTTTATCTTTCGAATTTTTTCCAGCGGTTGATTTCCGAGCCAATCCTGGATCTCGCGCGGACCGCGCGGATTGTCTCGGAAAATAAAGACTACTCGGTGCGCGCGGTGAAGCTCAGCAACGACGAGATCGGTGGCTTCACCGAGGCGTTCAACTCGATGTTGAACCAAGTCCAAGCAAGTCATTCAGCCCTCAGGGCCAGCGAAGAACGACTCTCCGCAGTTTTTCAACAAGCCGGCTCGGGCATCGCTCAGACCGACCTCAACGGACGCTACCTCATGGTCAACGACCGCTATTGCGAGATCGTTGGCCGGACTCGCGAACAGCTCCTGGCGCTGCAGATGCAGGACATCATTCATCCGGCTGATTTGGGACATCATGTGTTTCTCACCGAGCATTCCGCCCGTGACGCGTCGTCCTTCGTGATCGAGACGCGCTACGACCGTCCCCAAGGTGGTTTTGTGTGGGTGCGCAACAGCGTCGCTTTCATCCGTGACGCGTCCGGCCTCGTGCAGTCAGCCCTGGCGGTCACGGAGGACATCACCGGTTCAAAACGGATCGAGCGGGAGCTCGAGCGGGCGCGCGACGAAGCGCTCGCGGCGTCGCGCGCAAAGGATGATTTTCTCGCCGCGTTGTCGCACGAATTGCGGACTCCACTCAGCCCCGTGTTGTTGCTCGCAAGCGAAGCGGCTGAGGACCGCTCCCTCCCGGCGATGGTCCGCGCTGATTTTGCGAGCATTCGCAACAACGTCGAACTCGAGGCTCGGCTGATTGACGATCTCCTCGACCTGACCCGCATCACCCGCGGCAAACTGCTGCTCGATCTTCACCCGCACGACGTGCACGCGATCATCTACGACGCGCTTTCGACAGTCCGCGCGGAGTTGGATCGGAAACATATTTCGCCGACGTTGAGATTGAACGCGCTCGAGCCGGTGGTGCTGGCGGATGCGGTGAGGCTCCAGCAGGTGTTTTGGAACGTACTCAAGAATGCCGTCAAGTTCACCCCGCCGGGCGGTGATATCATCGTAACAAGCCAACTCACGAGTGACGGGCGCAAACTGACGGTGGAGATCTCGGACACGGGCATCGGTCTTGAACCCACGGAAATCGAGCGGATCTTCGACGCTTTTTCCCAAGGCGATCACGCCGGAGCTGGCGGCTCGCATCGCTTTGGCGGCGTTGGCCTCGGCCTGGCGATTTCCCGCATGCTCGCAGAACTTCATCACGGTTCGATTTCCGCCAAAAGCGAAGGCCGCGGCCGCGGTGCGACGTTTATCATCGAGCTGCCTTTGCATCGGGTGGAGCACCCGGCCTTGCCTCAACCGGTTCAAGTCGACGCGAACAATGGCGCCTCCCAAGCGGTCACGGCGACAACGGTTGAAGCACCTGAGGCCATGCGCGGGCGTATTTTGCTGATCGAAGATCACGCACCAACTCGATCGGCGCTGGAGCAGCTGCTAATGCGTCGCCGTTACGAGGTGCTTCCGGCGGGGAGCGTGGCTGAAGCGCGCGCAGTGGCCGAAAAGGAGCGAATCGATTTCGTGATTTCCGATATCGGTCTGCCCGATGGAAACGCATACGACCTGATGGCCGAGTTGCATTCGCAGAGGGGTCTCGCGGGCGTGGCGCTGACCGGGTACGGGATGGAAAGCGACATTGCGCGCAGTCTTGCCTCGGGATTCGTGATACATCTGACGAAACCGTTGCGGGTTCAATTGCTCGACGAGGCATTGGCGAAGTTGACGGGCAGCACGCCGGTAGCCTGAGTGCTCCGCGCCACGTGGCACGGGCTTCCAGCCAGACCTTTATACACAGTCGCGGCTCGAGAACGCTCGAAGCTCGAAATGTCGCGGTGCTCAACGTAGCGCGGTCAGTCTGACCGCATTGAGCACCGGCAGACTGCCGACTGCCCGTGCCACGGGCTCCGGCTCCCTCGGCAGGATGACTTGTGTATAATAAAGGGATGGCGGGATGCCCGTGCCACATAAACCGACAACTCGGAGATACGCCTTTTGCCGAGCCCAGCCATTCGCTCGGCGCGTTGGCGTTGATAGAAAGCATTATAAAGCGGGATGCCGGAGCTGCTGACACGACCGCCGCTTGTGACGAAGGCTTTCCTGTGTTGGGTGTGCTCTTCCACCGCATGCCTTCCATTCGAGACTTCGCCGCTGCCAAAGCCAACGGGCGCAAACTGATCGTAGTGACTTCCTACGATCATTGGTCGGCGCGCCTACTCGCGGATACCCCTGTGGACTGCCTGCTGGTCGGTGACAGCGCGATGATGGTGATGCACGGCGAGCGGGACACGCTCGGGGCGACGGTGGAACTTATGACGCTCCACACGCGAGCGGTCGCTCGCGGTGCGCCAGAGAAATTAGTCGTCGCCGATTTTCCGTTTCTCGCGGCTCGGAAAGGAAAAACCCATGCCTTGGAC
>DAITQE010000333.1:0-5037 GCA_036833235.1 Opitutus sp. | reverse complement strand
TCGTGGATCAGAGCGCGATGGCGCGAGTGCCGGACTGCGCGGCGTCAATTGTGATAAGGATCACGAAGAAGGAGAACAGCCGTTGCGCCAGGTTTCGCGGAAATACCAGCGTCTGGATTCCGCGACGTAGTGATGGAGTACCGCCGTTGGGTGAAGGCATTCAGCGCGAGACGGCGCGATGACGTAGTCTTGCCCGGGCGCAATGGCGGAAGGTTGTCCGGCCACGAGCATCGCGATCAGCGCTTGCTCGAGATAATACTGCGTGCCTTCAGCTTCGATGAGACGGCGGCACCAGAACTCGAGTTGCTCCCAGTCGATTCGGTCGCTGCGTAATCCGGTCAAGCCGACGTTCACCTGCGACGGAATCTCCGCGCCGGCAAGCGACTCCATCAACGGGCGCGAATACCCGTATGAATTCGCGACATCAACGAGGTGAAGCGGACGATCCGGGGCGGCGAGCCAGCTAAGCACGTATTCCGGTCGTCGAAAAAACAGCATGTCTGAGTCGAGAACGAGGCGCCAGCCGTCGCGGCCGGCGTGGACATCCGTGAGTTTTAGTATATTCGGATAACGGTGACGCCGATCCTGCAGGACGGGAAATTTAGTCGCGGGCAGGAACTCCGCGAGCCGCTCATCGTTTTCAACACGAAGGCGAATTTCCGAGAACGGAAAAAAATTTTTCAGCCGCTCCTGTTGATCGCGGTTCAATGAACCATCGTCGTGGAATACAGCTCGAAAGGTCATGCCCGCATGGAGTTGGAGCGAGTGGAGGCAGAAAGCGGATTGAAACCAAAACTTCTTTCCCGTGAGAAAATGCAGCTCGGGCAGAGTCGCCGCCGGAGTATCCGCCGCAGTTGGAAGCCTGGCGGCGGCGCGTTCCATCGCGCGGCGACCACGCACGTCAATAAGCTGTTGCAGCGGCCCACCCGCCGCGTTCGAGCGCCGCACAGCTCCGATCGGAGCGTGCCATAATAGATAGCCGAGTCGACCAAAGCCCAGCTGCCGCGCAAATGAACGTGACGTCGGCATTAATTCGAAAGCGTGGGGCGGCGGGATAACGGAGTGGCGCGACCGTCGAAATGGCCGCACGCGCCTTGCCACCGCACATGGGCCGCGTCTGACGTCCAAGGTCGCTGAGTCAGCAGCGCTTTGAATTTGCGCAGCGCTGCTCCTGTTCGGGTGAGCGGCGGCCAGGGACACGCGTCATGCAGCGCCAGCACCTGTATCCAGGAACGCTGGATGGAGCGATTGAGCCGTGCGAGATACTCCGCCTGCAATCGCTGGCTCGGGATGAGGTGGGTAAGGCGGAGCTGCGGAAAATAGCCAACCTCCCAGCCAGCTTGCATCGCGCAGAGGACAATCTCGTTGTCGCCCGCAGACGACAACTCGTCACCGCGTCGGTCGCTCAGCGCCGAGTTCATACCCGCCGCCTGCAACCAGGCGGTCCACGCCGCGCGGCGCAGGACCATGCCGGCTCCTATCGGCGCAAATGATGGATATTGATTTTCTGTCGCACCTTTTGGTTGAAGACCATCCGACATGAGTTCGTTGTCTCCGAGGTCGCGCAGCGCCAGCAAAGGGAAAAATTCATGCGACCACGACGGAGGCTCGCATGAAAATGACGGTAGCGATTTGCCGCCTGCGAGACCAATGCGCGGATGCTTCGCGAAGATCGCCAACGCCTCGACAAGATAATTGGGCGCGAGAATATTGTCGTCGTCGACCAGCACCGCGATGTCGTCATGGGCGCTCATGAAACCTCGGCGACGCGCGGCGCTCAGGCCGAGGACAGGCTCCTGGATGATAGACAAATTTCTCGGCGCGTACTCGGTAAGAACACGTTCGTCGGGCCAGCGAGTCGACGCGTTGTTGACGAGGATCGTTTCCCACTCGCTCGTCGGCAACGTTTGCTCCCGCAGCGCGAGCAGCACTGCCCGAAGACGAGTTTCGTCAGGATTGTGAGCGGAAATCAGAACCGAAATTTGCAACGTATGATTGTGACCTGCGGTGCAATCAGCGACTGGAGAGGTCGTCTCCACGGCGCGTACTGCGCGACCATCCCGCCGCGTTTCCGCGGCTGAAGAGTCGGCCAATCGCCGTGATGACGATCAGGCTGAAGCGGCGAATTGCGCGAGCCATGAGAGTTTTTCTTCGCGAGAGTGTTGAGCGGGGTTGCGATAGATCTCATCGTTCAATACGAGCAGATCGAGATCGGTATGTTGAAAGCATTCCCAGGCTTCAGCGGCGGTGCGAACGATCGGCTGGCCGCTAACATTGAAGCTTGTGTTGATAAGCATGGGCACGCCCGTGATGGCCTTGAATGTGGTGATCAATCGATGCAAATCTGGGTGGATCCCGCGATCGACCGTCTGCAGTCGCGCGGAGTAGTCCACGTGGACGACGCTTTGAACCGTACTGCGGGGAAAATCGAGCTGCTCCTTGAGGCTTGTGAAAGCGGAGGGTGCAGGGTGGCGCAACGCAGGGAGCAGGTGAGCCGTGTAGTTCATATACGGAGACTCCTCGGCGGGCTCGAACCAGCCAGCGACGTCCTCGGCGAGGATGGCAGGAGCGAACGGCCGAAACGATTCGCGGAATTTCACCGCGAGGTTTAGGCGCGATTGCATTCCGGGAACTCGCGGATCGGCGAGAATCGAGCGGGCTCCGAGAGCGCGAGCCCCAAGTTCCATTCGACCTCGAATCCATCCGACGGTCTGTCCCGCCGCGAGCCGGGCGGCGACGACGTCGTGCAGGGCGCCTTCGTAGGTAACCTTACACGGAGCCGCGTCGGCTGGTGCGGCGCCAGGTTCGGAACCGAGATAAAAGCCGCGCGGATTGAGAGAGAGTCGACGCGTCGGTTGAGCCGCTCGCGCTTGCAGCAACGCAGCGCCCAGGCCGCTGCCCATGTCGCCACCAACGGGCGAGTTGAACACCCGCTCGAAAATGCGCGAGTCTCTCAACCGACCGGCCGCAACGCAATTTTGCGCGCAACCTCCGCAGAAAATCAGATTGCGCTCACCGGTTTTCTCCTGCGCAAAGTGAGCCATCTGAAAGACCTCGTCCTCGAATAGCTTTTGCAGAGACGCAGCGAGATCGACGTGGGTATCCGTAAGTGGCGAATGGGAGGCACGAGCGGGAACTCCAGTGGCCGCGCTGACGAGGGGCACGGCCGCAGCGATGGCAGACGGTTGAAATCCTAGAGACGAACGCAAACGCAGGCCTCCTCCGTCGGCGGTGAGGCAGAGTTGGCGCAGTGATTCGGTGAAGCGCGGCTGGCCGTAAGGCGCCAACCCCATGATTTTGTATTCTGAACCGAAGGACGAGAACCCAAGGTGGTGAGTGACGAGCGTGTAGAGAAGCCCGAGTCCGTTCTCGTAAGACTGCTCGAACAGAAGTTCGATGTGCTCGTGGTCGATGACGCCGATGCTGGCGCTGTAGTCCTCTCCTTTTCCGTCAACGCAGAGAAACGCAGCCCGTTCGAACGGTGACGTGTGGAATGCGCCGGCCACGTGTGACAGGTGATGCCACGCGAATCGGAAGTCTGCGTTGGGCATCAACGCTCGCGCCGGCACGGTGTAGTAGCCGGCGGTGCGTTCCGGAACCAGCCGGCCGAGAATGCGAGTGAGCGCGTTACCGGGAACATGAGTCTCGTGAAACAGGGAGGTCTGAAAGGGCTTCTCGGCGAAGGCGCAGACCGTGACGTCGCGTGGTGTCAATCCAGCGATGGCCAGGCAGTCGTTGATCGCGTTGAGAGGGAAAGCGCCGTCATGTTTGCGACGTGTGAAGCGCTCTTCCTGACTGGCCGCGATCAGTTCGCCATCGATGAGGAGAGCGGCATTCGCGTCGTGGCCCAGATAGCCGCCGATCCCGAGGATGACTTCGGTCATTTCAGGGAGTGGAACACGCGGCGTTTTCATGTCCTGAAACTGCCCGCATAAAAATGTCGAAAACGGTGTTGGGAGAAAAATCTCGCTGGCCTGCGAGGAGGCGCTCGGCTGCCGCTAGCTGTCGCTTTGGATAAGGAGAATTGGAGCGATCCTCACAGATCAACAGCTTATCCGCGGGATAGCATTCGAATAGCCGATACAGCAATGCGGGTCCGGCGGAAATGGCGCGAGATGGAACGTCGCCGACGTAGGCCAGACGGGGCAGGTTCGGTAGCATCAATCGGCGCGTCGCGGCTGAGACTTCCGTCGACGTCGGGCTTGTAGCCGCAGCAACGGGTAAGCAGCAAGAAAAGGTTTGAGGAGGTTCACTAGCAGATGGTCGCTCGTGGGAGGACGCCGTCCCAGTCGCTGGCAGAGAGCGATCGCTCGTTTGGAATTTGCGCGGTCGTTGTAGAAAGCGAGTTCTCCGGCGGCGCGCTCAGCCTCGCGTCCGAGAGCCGCGACGACATCAGCCGGAACTTGCCATCCGGCGTACCGCTCGAGCGCTGCCAGACGACAGGTCCAACTAACGCGATAATCGTGGCTAAAACTGTCGGCGCGGCGAAGTGAGTAGGTAAGTACTTCCGCAAAGTGGTGGAATCGCGCTCCGGATCGCGCGAGTCGGATATGGACATCGGAATCCTCCCACATCGTGAGAGATTCGTCGCAACCGCCGATGGTGTCCCAGGCGGTGCGGCGGATCAGCGTGTTGTTGAGCCCCATGGAGTGCTCGAGCAAGTGCGTGAGAGGCGCGTCCCGCAAAGCGGCAGGATCGTAGCGCCATTTGATCAGCATCGACCGACTGACGTCGTCGAGCCAGTCGGCGTCGCAGCTGACAACGTCGTGACTCGCATCGCATGCCGGTCGCAGCCGTTCGAGGAAGCGCGCGCCGATGAGATCGTCGGCATCATGAAAGTGAATCCATTCGGTACGAGCAGCCGCAGCGAGTTGGTTGCGAGCATACGCAACGCCGCGATTTCTTTGCCCCTTGAGGATCGATAGCCCAAGCTCTTGGGCTACGTTGATCGTGGCATCGGTGCTGCCATCATCGTAGCACAAGATCGCGGAAAACGATTCAGAGCCCTCGCACACGGAGGGGATCAGGCGCGGAAGA
>DAITQE010000332.1:0-5050 GCA_036833235.1 Opitutus sp. | reverse complement strand
CGTTTAAGGAGAAAGATTAAGATAAAGAAGAAAGAGAAAGATCCTGTGCGGCCCTCTTGGTTGCGGCTGCCGCGGTGCGAAATATGCAGCGGGCACTATCGATTAGCAGGTCGCGGGCCGAGAAAGCGCGGCAGGGAAAAGCGCCGCGCTTTCAAACGGCGCGCGGATTAACTCACCATTTGAAGGCGAGAGTGAGTTCGGCGGTCGGTCCCTGACTCGGGCTGATGAACGTGTCCCAGAAGAGGAATTGGGGCGTGTAGTACTTCGCGTTGAGAGGATTGTTGACGTTGATGCGGGCGGACCATTTGCCGAAATTGTAGAACAGCGCGGCGCGGGTGACGATGTAGTCGGGCAGGAGAATCTGTTGCAGATAGCCGGCGTAAAATGCGGAAACATAAGTCCCGCCGAGCGAAACGCCCCAGCCGGCGGGTGAGGTGTAAGTGCCGTTGAGCGAGAAGACACGCTCGGGAGTCGGGGCTTGAATGGGCGAGCCCACGCCGATGAGCGCGCCGACGGCGGTGAAGCGACCGCCGTAGGTGAGAGCGGGATCGAGGCCGAGCGCGCCGGGCGGCACTCCGAGGAAAAACGGCGAGTTGAGCAGATCGGTGCGCTGCCATGTGCCGGTGCCGGTGAAGCTCAGACTCTTGGTGGGAGCGTAGCGGACCTCGAGTTCAATGCCCTTGGATTTGTAATTATCGAACGTGCCTGCCTGGGAATTGAACGCGGTCTTCTCCTGTTTGTAGTACGCGAGGGTGGTGTAGAGTTTGTTTTTCAGCAGCGTGCTCTTCATGCCGACCTCGGTGAGCTTCGAGTCTTGGAGCCACGTTCCGCCGGCGATGTTCAGACGGTCGATCATGCCGCCCTGACCGAGTTCCAAATAACGCGAGGTTGCGTGGGTGAGGTAAGGCGTCACACCGCCGGGCAGCTTATAATTGACGCTGGCGTTATAGGTGAGCGCGGTGTCGTTCGCCTTCGCTTTGGCGAAGACGGCGTTGAGGTCGGTGCCATTGGTGGAAGCTTCGTAGGAATCCCAGCGGCCGCTCAGCGTGACGCCGAGTTTTTCCGCGAAGGTGCCGTCAACGAGACCGAAGACGCCGAAGTCCGTGAACGAACCGATTTGTCGCCAGTTGTAGGGCACATTGCCGGAGCCGTTGTAAGCTCCCTCGAAGCGGTCGTTCGGGGTCGCGCCATAGGAAAGATCGCGACGATCGAGAACTTGATAACCGCGCCCACGCGACTCGCGTTCATCGCCTGACGAGTAGCGCCAGGACACGCCGAAGACGTTGTCGAACTTGTTGGAGGTCGTTGGCTCAATGTGCCAGTTCGCCGTGACTTTGTCTTCAAACGCGATGGCCTGATAATCGGCGGTGAATCCATAACTCGAGTACTTGGTGTGGTTCATCGAGTCATAGAACGTCTGATTTTTCAGGCTCACGTCGGGCGTGAAGGATTTCGTGATGTCGAAAAAGCCGGTCAGCGCGTCGGTCTTGGCGAAGTCGATCGGCTCCACCTGCACGGTGTGGTGGCTGAGCTTCACGAGATGCACGGTTGCCGAATCGAGGGCGAACGCGGCTTGCTGGTTGGCGGAGAGCGCGTCGTACGGAAACGGATTGGCAAAAGCGAACTGCTCGAGCGAATACGGCGTGAGCTCGGACGGGCTGAGGAAACTATCGCCGTTGGTGTTGAGATTCAGTTTGGCGCGACCGGCGAGATAGAGGCCGTCGTTGTCGATCATCTGCTGGGTAACGCGGTTCCAGCCGAGGCTCTGATTCAAATTCGCATGCTGCGCCATGAAGCCGTATTCGAGGAGCACGCTGTCAGAAAGCTCGGTATCGACCGCCACCTGAGCGAGAGTGCCCTTGTTGTAAATGTTGGTGTAATAGCTGCCGGAATCCTCGGCTTGAAAGAAAAAATAGGCGCCGGATTTCTTGCCGAAGAGATTGAAGGGCACGCCGTATTCAATGCTGGCGGCCTTCTTGTCGTAAGTGCCGACCGTGGCGGTGATGATGCCGACGGGACGATCGATGAATTTGGCGGTTTTGCTCTTCGCGGTTTTGGGAATGAAGTTGAGAATACCGCCCACTTTTCCGCCGCCGTAGATGGGTGGCGGCGGGCCCTTGATGATCTCGACGTAGTCGGTCGAAGCGATTGGGGTGGGAAAATTGCCGCGGTTCTCGACGCGACGGAATCCGCGGAAAAAGTTGTCGGCGCGTTCACCGCGGATGTCGAGGGCACCCGCGACGCCGAAATAATTTCCGGTGAACGTGCCGGCGGTGACGGAGACGAAATCATTTACGGTTCGCACCCCGTAGAGATCGATCAAGGCGCTTTCAACGACCGTGACGGATCGTGGCGTGTCGGCCAGCGAGCGGGCGGTGCCGAACACGCTGTCGCTGTCGCGGGCGGGGAGCACGTCGTAGATGTCATCGGCCTTGGCGCTCGCGACGAAGCGGTCGAGGACGACGACGTCCTCGTCGGAAGCGCGCAACAACGATGTGAAAAAAAGCGATTGCACGGACAAGAAAACCAAACCCGCGGAAAGGAGGCGGAGGTTGGGTGGAACCGCGCAAAAGCGGCGGCCGGAGGGACGGAAGACGGTGTGTGGTGCGGTCATGGAGACGGAGTGGACGAAGAGCTGTAGTGGTTGCCTGCACCATCAGGCGCAGGCGGCGTCCCGGGAGCAGCAGCTATGCCAGATTGTATACAATCTTGTATCCCAAGCTAAAAACGGCGAGAACGGTTGCTTAGGATTGCATGTCACGAGGCAACCTCATGAAGTGCATGCATATTATGGCGCGCCGTGGTCGTTTTTCTTCTGTTCGCACTGCAAAAGCACCGGTGGTGCGCGGGCGGAACGCGGTGGGTTCAGAGATTCTCCGGAAGGTTCGTGAACGGATCTTGAACTGGTATTATGCGCCCGGAGCTCACCTCGGCGAGCAGGCGTTGTGCGACGAGTTTTCGTCCAGCCGCATTCCGGTGCGCGAAGCCCTGCGGGCGTTGGTCGAGCAGGGGCTGGTCGAGCAGGTGCCGAATTCCGGCTGCTACGTGAAGCAACCGGACCTCGCGGGGATTCACCAGCTGTATGACTTTCGGCTGGCGCTGGAATTGTTCGTGGTGGAGCGGCTCGCGCTCACCGGGCCGTCGGTGGAGTTGGTGGCGGGCGTGAAAGCGTATTGGGAGCCGCTACTGCATATCCGCGCAGACGCGCCCGCTGACGGCGATGAGTTGGTGGAAGCCGATGAGGCGTTTCATCTGGGCCTGGCGCGCGCGATCGACAACGCCTATATCGTCGAGGCGTTGGAAGACATTAACGAGCGGCTGAGATTTGTGCGGCGGGGGGTGATCACGACGCCGCACCGAATCCAGGGCACGGCGGGCGAGCATCTCGCGATTGTGGAAGCGTTGCGCAAGAAGGACGCGGAAAAAGCACGGCGGGCGTTGTGGCAGAATATCAATCACGCGCGCAACAAAGTGGAGATCGCGCTGGCGCGAGCGTTGACGACGGCGCATCAGCAGCGGCGGTGAAGGGTTTTTCGTGAGCGGGATGGCGCTCGGAGGACGAACGGGACTGATACGACGAATGGCCTTCGAAACCTGCGTTCCCTTCGCGAGACAAATGATTCGAAAAGCTAGGTTTCTAGGACGATCAGTGCCTCGCCGGCGTTGACGGGGCGGCCTTCGGCGCAGCGGATCTCGCGCACTTTTCCGGCGCGACTCGCGACGATGGTGACTTCCATTTTCATCGATTCGAGAATGACCAGCGCGTCACTTTCGCGAACGTCGGCGCCGGGAGTAACGAGAACTTTCCAAACATTGCCGGGAATGTGCGCGAGCACCGCGACGCAGCTGTCGGGGATTGCCTGTTCGTCAACGACGGAGAAGGACTCCGCTTCCGCGGTGAAATTGAGCTGGCCTGATTGCTCCCAACGATGGCGCTCGGCCTCGAAAGAGGCCTGCTGGTGGGTTTTGAACGCAGTGATCGTGGTGACGTTCTCGGAGAGCGTTTTCTGGTAGTCGCGCAGGCGGAACGTCGTTTCCTCGATTTTGAGTTTTATTTTTCCCTGGGGAAAATCTTCGCGGAATTGCGTGAGCTCGGCATTCGTGACCGGATAGAAACGAATCTGGTCGAAGAAGCGCAGCAGCCAGGGATGGCCGTCGGTGAAATCCTCGGTCTGCTTGTAGCGATTCCACATCTGACAGGTGCGGCCGATGAATTGGTAGCCGCCAGGACCCTCCATGCCGTAGATGCAGAGGTAGGCGCCGCCGATGCCGACGGCGTTTTCGGGTGTCCAGGTACGAGCGGGATTGTACTTCGTAGTGACGAGCCGGTGACGCGGATCGACCGGCGTGGCGACGGGGGCGCCGAGGTAAACGTCACCGAGGGCGAGGACCAAATAGCTGGCTTCGAAGGCGATGCGGTGGACCTCGTCGATTGAATCGAGACCGTTGATACGACGGATGAATTCGATATTGCTCGGGCACCACGGCGCATCCTTGCGGACAATCTGCATGTATTTGCGGATCGCGAGCAGCGTGGATTCATCTTCCCATGAAAGCGGCAAGTGGACGATGCGGGAAGGAACCTCGATATCGTCGATCGAGGGAAGTTCGCCTTCTGCGCGGAGGAGAATTTCCATCAGGCGTTCGAGCGGGAGTGCGCGATAGTCGAAATGAACCTGGAGGGATCGGATCCCAGGGGTGAGATCGATCAAGCCGAAGATCTTGTGGCGTTCGAGCCAGGTTTGCAGCGCGTGAACGCGCATGCGAAGGGCGATGTCCAGAATGAGTGGGCCGTATTCGATTAGAAGATTCGCATCGCCACAGCGACGGTAGACGACGGTGGGAGCGTCGGGGCGTTCGGGGATTTGATGGAGAACGGCGGGCTCGGGCGGAATTTTAGAATTTTGGCTTTCGATTTTCGATTTTCGCGCGGGCGACAGCGATTCGATTTCGGTATCCTGCGCCGTGGCCAAAATTCGTGCTTGCTCGGCGGTGAGAGCGTGGAAGCGGACTTTGTCACCGGGCTTGAGCTGGCCCATTTTCCAGAGAT
>DAITQE010000331.1:0-5052 GCA_036833235.1 Opitutus sp. | reverse complement strand
CGCACCCCGCCGCGACGCTTTACCGAAATCTTTGCGCCATTGGGCATCCTGCCCGTGGACGGCGCGAAGCGCCGCCAGACCATGGGCTGGAAGCCCATGCCACTCACAAATCCAGCCGCGCAACGGCTTGGCGATTTGTACCGGGGGAGCAGCAGCCCGCCTGTAGGTTGCGCGCTTGCCGCGCAACGTGGCGCGACGAGCGCGGCCACCTACCATGTTGAGTTAAGAGTCCCGCTTCAATCACTCCTCGACCAACCGATAGCCAATCCCCGATTCAGTCTTAGACGATTCGAAAGCCCCCACCCGGCCAAACGTGAACACAATCGCCGGCGCCACGAACCAGATGAACAGCTCGCGCGTTCGCTCCACGGTACGGAGCGGCACGTCGACGGTCTGCCGCTCGCCAATCGCTGCAAAAGCGGCTCGAATTCGGTCAGCGCTCGTGGCGTGGAAAAAGCACATGGTTGGCTCGTCTGGCTCGCAGCATGGCCACGAGCGCGAAGACGACGAGCAAGGCAAACCACGCCGGATCTTTGAACGCAAAGGATTCCTTCATGGCTGCAAGAGGTGGCTGCCATTGAATTCTATTCCGTGCGCAAGAGGCGGGTGATATCCACGCGTGCCGCGCGCCGCGCCGGCAGCCAGCACGCAATCGCCGCGGCGGAGAGCAAAACAATAGCGACTGTCCCATAAACCAGCGGATCGTGAGGTGCGGTTTCAAACAACAGGCTCTGCATGAACCGCGTCAGCGTGAGTGCGCCCGCAATTCCGATGACGACACCCGTCGCCGCCGTCGCGAGTCCCCGCTTCATCACCAAGCGATGCAAATTCCCCGGCCGCGCACCCAGCGCCATCCGCACGCCAAATTCCTTCATCCGCATATCGACCGTGTAGGCGATGACCGAAAAAAGCCCGATCACGGCCAAGCCCAACGCAATCACCGAAAGCCCCTTTAAAATCGTGTAGGCATAGTGCTCGGCCCACACGGTATTGCCAACGAGTGAATTGATCGAACTCACGTCGGCCGTGATGAGCTTCGGATCAAATTCGTAGATGGCCCGCCGGACCACGCCTGCGAATGCCTTCTCCGGGTCGCGATCCAGGCGCATCAGCAACGTCGAGGTATTTGGCGGATACATCCAATCCGGCACGTAAAAATGCATGCCGTCGGCAGATCGCACCGTTGCCTTCACATCGCGCACGATGCCGACAACCGGATAGCCCATATCACCGGAGACTTGGATTTTGAACAATTGCCCGATCGGATCCGCATCACCGAAACGTTCCCGGGCCATCGTCTCGTTGATGACAGCTTCAACCACACCGCGCTTGCCCGAAAACCACCGGCCCTTCTTCAACATCAGCCCCGCCGTTTTGGGGTAATCCGCGGAAACGAAATTGCCTGCGACCGGACGAAACGTCCCGTCTCGCATCTGCAACTGCGCGGTGCCCCAGAATCCTCCCATGAGCAACGAATCCTGGCCGGTCGCGACGTCCTTCACTCCGGGAAGCGAGCGAAGCCGATCGCGCAATCGTTCGAAGATTTGCAGCCTGGCCTCCGGTTTCGGTTCGAAACCACGCGGAAACGCCACCTGCACCTTTACCTTTCCGACGGGATCGAAGCCGAGGTCCACTTGGTGAATTCTTTGAAACGTGCGCATCATCAGTCCCGTCCCCGCGAGAAGAATGACCGCCATGGCCGCCTGCATAACGACGAGCAAATTTCGGATACGCCGCATTCGCGGAGTTTCTCCCAACGACGACCCGCCTTCCTTGAGCCCCGCGTTGATTTCCGTTTTAAGTAGGCGAAACACCGGCACGAGGACAATTCCCACGCTGGCCACAATGCTCAACGCGACGATGCAGCCCAGCGTGCCCCAATTCAAAAACGATTGATAAAGCGCGTCGTCGTTACCGTCGAGCAGTACAAACAGCCGCGGGAAAAGCCAGCGGACGGCGAGAATCACGACGACGCTCGCGGTCACCGCGAGCCCTACGCTCTCAATCAACACCAGTCGCGCGATCTGCCAGCGCGTGCCGCCCAGAGCAACGCGGATGCTCAGCTCCCGGCTCCGGCCGAGCAGGCGGACGAGCATGAGGTTCATCGCATTCAAGCAGGCGATCGCGAAAAGAAATCCTCCCGCCACCGCGATCAACCAATGCGTTCCCGGCGAGTTTGTGGCATCCAACGCGAGCAAGGCGGGGCGTTGCTCGGAAAAATAAGCCGCGGCCCATTGCGGAATGGTCGGCAGCCTGACCCCGGCGAGGGATTTCTCCGCCTGCTTCGGCGTGATGCCATTCCGCAGCCGGCCGATGATGAAAAGGGTCGGATCGAACACCTGCTGCGGATCGACGACAAAATAGAGTGGCCGATAAACATCGCCGCCGAAACCCGCCGGGAAACGCTGACCTTGCTTGAAGACCCCAATCACCGTGCAGACCTGCTGATCGACCAGAACGGTGCGCCCCAAGACTGCCGGATCGGCATTGAAATGCCGCCGCCAGAATAGATCCGTGATGATCACGACGTTGCCCGCGCCTGCCCCGCGATATTCCTCCGCTCGAAACGTGCGGCCGAGCACCGGTTGGATGCCGAGCGTGTGGAAACAATCGATCGATGCACTGATAACATTCCCCGCGACCGGCTCATCGCCGATGACGATGTTCGAGACCTGACGTTTCACCGCAGCATACTCGGTGAAGACCGTGGTTTGTTCCTGGTAGGCCTGGAAAAAGAGTCCGACTCGATAGGGGACAAATGGCGTCTGTTTGTTCCGGGAGCCGATCGCGAAAAGCTGCTCGGCGTGCGGGAACGGAGAGGCATAAAAAGTTACCCAAGCTGTTAAAATAAAAACCGCCGTCGCAACGCCGATGCCCAGCGTGAGCGTGCCGATCACCGTGCAGGTGAAAGCCCGTGCGCGGCACAACGAACGAAAGCCGAAACCGACGTCACCAGCGAGTTGGTCGAGCCAAACGAACCGGCGCTCGTCGCGACACCGCTCTTCGATCTGCGCGACACCGCCGAAACGTTTGCGCGCCGCGAGTCGCGCGTCCGCCAGCGTCATGCCACTCGCGATGTTCTGCTCCGTCAGCACATCGAGATGCGCCTGCATTTCCTCCGCCATCTCCGCTTCAAATCGCCGCCGCCGGAAAAGCAAAGCGAAGCGAACGATGAGTGAACGGAGAAGAGCTTTCATCGCTGCACGTCGATCGTTCAGCTCGACTCCATCACCGCGCCAATCGCGGCGCAGATTCGACTCCAATCTTTCGCTTCGGCCGCGAGTTGCTTTCGCCCGTCCTTCGTCAGCTCATAAAACTTCGCCCGGCGATTATTTTCCGACTGGCCCCACTCCGCTTCGATCCAGCCTTTTTGCTCCATTCGATACAGCGCCGGATAAATGGAGCCCTCCTCAACCTGGAGCACGTCTTTCGACAAGAGCTGGAGTCGCTGAGCGATTCCCCACCCGTGCATCGGCCCGCCGCTCAGCACCTGCAATACCAGCATGTCGAGCGTCCCTTGCAGTAGATCAATTTTGCTCATCAACGCCTTCCCCTAAGATGTCTAAGGAAACGCATCTCTCCCAAAGAACGTCAAGGGGAAAGCTTTGGCGAGGTAGGTTGCGCGCTCGTCGCGCAACGGTTTGACGCCGCTCGTGGCGCGGCGAGCGCGCAACCTACAAAGACCGGCGGAATCAGTCTCTTCGACTGGATGAGCACTTGAATCGCGCGCCCTCTTGACCAATGCATCCTTCCCACTGACCGTGCTTCTTTCCCTCTCTTTCCATCATGTCCTACCTCGCGGCACCAACTCGTTACGACAACCTCTCGTTCTACCGCCGTTGCGGTCGCAGCGGCCTGAAACTCCCGGCGCTTTCCCTTGGTCTCTGGCACAACTTCGGGGCCGTCGATTCGCACGCCAACGGCCGCGCGCTCGTCCTGCGCGCGTTCGATCTCGGCATCACGCATTTCGACCTCGCCAATAACTACGGCCCTCCGCCCGGTTCCGCCGAGCTGACCTTCGGCCGGATTCTGCGTGAAGATCTCGGCGCCTATCGCGACGAACTCATCGTCTCGACCAAGGCCGGTTACGACATGTGGTCCGGCCCGTACGGCGAATGGGGTTCGCGCAAGTATCTCATCGCCTCGCTCGATCAAAGCCTGCGGCGCATGGGTCTCGAGTACGTCGACATCTTTTATTCGCATCGCCCGGATCCCGAGACTCCACTCGAAGAAACCATGGGAGCGCTCGACCATGCCGTGCGTTCCGGCAAGGCGCTCTACGCCGGCCTGTCCAACTACTCCGCTGAACAAACGGCGCGCGCGGCGGAAATTCTTCGCCGTCTCGACACGCCGTGCCTCATTCACCAGCCGAAATATCACATGTTCGATCGGTGGATCGAGAAAGGCCTCACCGACGTTCTCACGCGCGAAGGCATCGGTGGCATCGCGTTCTGCCCGCTCGCGCAGGGCCTACTCACCAATCGCTACCTGACTGGCATCCCCGCCGACTCGCGCGCCGGCCACGATCCGCGTTTCCTCAAGCCGGAACATCTCACAGCCGACAAGCTCGCCAAGATTCGCCAGCTCGACGCGCTCGCCAAAGTTCGCGGACAGTCACTCGCACAGATGGCCCTTCTCTGGGTATTGCACAATCCGGCGATCACGACCGCGCTCATCGGCGCCAGCAAAGTGAGCCAGATCGACGAAAACGTCGCCGCCTTGAAAAACCCGACGTTCTCCGCCGAAGAGCTGGCCGGCATCGACCGCGTCCTCGCGACGTAATAGCCTCAGACCAGTAGTCGGAAAAATGGGATCATAAAAATAATCAGACGAAGTACCCGAGCCCGACTCTCATTTTTCTGACACCATAGTTCTCACCTTGTCTGTTTGATTTCTCCGGTGATGTAGGTAGCGCGCTCGCCGCGCGACTCCGTGTTCCTCGATCCCGATCCGTTGCGCGGCGAGCACGCCACCTACAATCGGTCGCCTGAAATCCCACTTACTGTTCTGGATTTTCCCGCCGCACAGTTGCGCTGAGCCGTGGCGTGCGTA
>DAITQE010000330.1:0-5053 GCA_036833235.1 Opitutus sp. | reverse complement strand
GGCCGGTGTGGAAAGGGCAGTCTATTTATGAACTGCATCTGGGGACGTTCACGCCGAAAGGCACTTTTCGCGACGCAGCCAGCCGGCTCGAACACGTGGCCTCGCTCGGCGTTGAAGCCGTCGAGATCATGCCGGTTGCCGATTTTCCCGGAGAACGAAACTGGGGCTATGATGGTGTGGCCCTGTTTGCTCCGGCGCGGTGTTATGGACACCCGCACGACCTTCGGGCGTTCGTCGATGCCGCGCACGCTCACGGTCTGGCGGTCATCCTGGATGTTGTGTACAACCACCTTGGGCCGGACGGAAATTATCTCGGCCGTTTCGCGCGCGCGTATTTTGCGACCGATCGCAACACGCCGTGGGGTCGAGGGTTCAATTTGTCGGGACCGGACAGCCAGCCAGTGCGCGATTTCATTTTATCCAACGTGGCGTATTGGCTCGACGAATTCAGGATTGACGGACTGCGGCTCGATGCGACGCACACGATCTACGATGATTCATCGCGGCACCTGCTGGCTGAAATTGCGCAGACGGCGCACGCCCGCGGCGCATTCGTGATCGCAGAAGATGAACGTAACTCGTGCGAAATACTCAGCCGAGTTGATGGTTCAGGCCATCACATCGATGCCGTGTGGGCAGACGATTTTCATCATCAAGTTCGGGTCGCGCTCACGGGAGTGCAGGAGTCGTATTTTAAATCCTACCATGGTTCACCGCAGGACCTCGCCCGTACGCTCGAGCAAGGTTGGTTCTACACCGGGCAACCATTTCAGCAATGGGGCGGACGGCCGCGTGGGGAGCGGTGTGCGCATCTGCCGCCGTCGGCATTTGTTTATTGCATCGAGAATCACGACCAAGTCGGCAATCGCGCGGGCGGCGAGCGCCTTGAGCATTTGATCGGAGTTGCCGCTTTTCGAGCAGCATCGGCTTTGCTGTGCCTGAGTCCATATCCTCCGCTCATCTTCATGGGTCAGGAGTGGGCGGCGAGCAGACCGTTCCTTTTTTTCTCGGACCACGCGGGCGAGCTGGCCAACAAAATTTCGGACGGACGCCGCCAGGAATTCGCGGCGGCTGGAATGAACCGGGGAGCGAAGCCGGAGGACGTGCCAGATCCCCAGCTGGTAGAGACATTTCTAAAATCGAAACTCGCCTGGGAGGAGTTGGGACAATTTCCACACGGGTCAGTGCTCGCCTTGTACCGCGAATGCCTCGGCCAGCGACGCGAATGGTTGTGCGGCGCGGCGACCGATCGCGCGCATTGGACTGTGCTTTCGCTCGAGCGTTCGATCGCGATTCGCTACGAGCGTGCGGGAAGTCCCGCGCGGCTGCTAATCTGCTCGCTGCAAGGCGACACGAAAGTCGCGCTAGGAGCTGATCCGCGATTGAAGGCGCCGGCTGGAAGCGAGTGGCGGTTGATTCTGGATAGCCGTCCCGAGGAAGCTGCGCTGCTTCGGGCTACCCAGACGATCGAGAGGCTGGTGTTCGATCAGCCGGCGACGGTTTTGCTCCTCGCAGAAAAATCAACCTGATCGTCTGATGGCGCTCCTCACTGCGAGACGATTGCCGGTGGCAACCTACCGATTGCAGTTGCGGCGGGAATTTCCCTTCGCAGCCGCGGCGGCGCTGGTGCCTCACGTGAGCGCGCTCGGCATTTCCGATTTCTACTGCTCGCCGATCCTGCTATCGACGCCAGGAAGCTCGCATGGGTACGACGTTAATGACTACCGCCGAATTGATCCGGAACTCGGCGGCCGGAGCGGACTCGAACAATTGCACGCAGAGCTGAAGCAGCGCGGCATGGGGCTGCTGCTTGATTTTGTCCCGAATCACATGGGCATCAATGGGCCGGGGCTGCTGAATGTGTGGTGGCGAGACGTATTGGAAAACGGAGAACACTCACAGCACGCCCGGTTCTTCGATATCGATTGGAATCCCGAAGGCGAACCCGGCCAGGCGCGGGTTTTGGTGCCGATCCTGGGCGATCACTATGATCGCGTGCTGGAAAGTGGAGGACTCAGCCTTGCTCACGATACAGGAACGTTGAGCGTGGCGTATGGTGACATGCGTTTTCCGGTTGAGCCGCACACGTACCAACGTTTCCTCGAAACCATCAGCGTGCGTGGAACGACCGCAGGAGAATTCCAGCGACTGACGCAGGCATTTGGAGCACTGCCGCGACCCGAGCCGAGGGAAGATGTCGAAGCGGCGCGGCAGCGCAGCGGGGCGTTTGGTGATCTTAAAAACCAGCTTGCCGCGGTCGTGGCGAACTCGCCGGACGCCAGTGAGGCTCTGGAAGCTCGGTTGCGGGCGATCAATGGCATTCCGAACGAGGCCCGTAGCTTTGACGAACTCGACGAACTCGTCGATCGCCAGCACTACCGACTTGCGTACTGGCGGGCAGGAATGCACGAGATCAACTACCGCCGTTTCTTCGCGATTGATTCGCTGATTGGACTTCGCGTCGAGATCCCCGAGGTGTTTCACGAATGCCACGCGCTGCTCGCCCGTTTGTTGCAGGAGGGAATTGTCACGGGGCTGCGGATCGATCACATCGACGGGTTGCGAGATCCGGGGCAATATCTGGAGCGGCTGCAAGGCCTCGCGCCGGGGGACGCCGGAGAGCCGCTTGCGCCCCGGTACGTCGTTGTCGAAAAAATCATGGCTGAAGGCGAAACCTTGCCGGCGGAATGGGCCGCGCATGGAACAACCGGATACGAGTTTATCGGGCAGCTTGCAGGCGTGCTCGTTGACCCGCGGAGTGAACGGGCGTTTACGCGCACCTATGCCGAATTTTGCGGTGAAACCGCGTCGTTCGACGATGTCGTTTACGAGAAGAAACGTCTCGTGCTCGATGAGATGTTTGCGAATGCAGTGACTCAGCTGGCCCATCGCCTCGCGGAGGTGTTGCGCGAAGATCGCCGGTGGCGGGACGTGACCCGCCACGAGCTCACCGTCGCGGTGCGCGAGATCATGGCCGCACATGGCGTCTATCGAACGTACCGCCGCGGCCGGGAAAAAATGAATGAGCAGGATCGTCGGGTCGTCGAACAGGCTTGCGCGGTTGCCATCGCGCGCAACCGGCGAACTGCAGCGGAGCCGTTCGAACTTGTGCGTGATGTGTTGATTGGAGCCTACGGGGGAGGCGTGGAAACGCCAAGTTGGTCCGCGCATTTGGATGAGTGGGTCTTGAGCTTTCAGCAGTACACGGGCGCCATCATGGCGAAAGCCGTCGAGGACACGGCGTTCTATACGTACAGCCGATTTGTCGCGCTGAATGAGGTGGGCGGAAACCCGAGCCTGTTTGGCGGAACGATTGCGGCGTTTCATGCTGCGAACGAGGAGCGCATGCGGCAGATGGCCCATGCGATGCTCGCGACCGCCACGCATGACACCAAAATGGGGGAGGACGTCCGGGCCCGGCTGTATGCGTTATCCGAGCTGCCGCAGGCGTGGCGTGAATGGGTCGCGGAGTGGTCGGAGCTGAACCGCGGTCACAAAACCAGCGTCGGCGGTCGCAGTGCTCCGGATACGAACGAGGAGTATCGACTCTATCAGTTGCTGCTCGGCGTGTGGCCGGCGGATGACGCCGAGCCGGACGATGTGTTTCGCGGACGCATCCGCGAGCATTTGCGGAAGGCGGTGAATGAAGCCAAGCGCAACACCTCGTGGACCCAACCAAACGACACGTGGCTGGAGGCCGGGGACAGGTTTGTGAACGCGATTCTGTCAGCGGAAACAGCGCGGGAATTCCTCGGTAGCTTGCGCGAGCGGGCTCAGTGGGTTGCGCGACTGGGGATGGTGAATTCGCTGACCCAAATTGTATTGAAAATCACGGCACCGGGCATTCCTGACTTTTATCAAGGCAGTGAACTTTGGGACTTGAATCTGGTGGATCCCGACAATCGCCGCGAAGTTGATTATGCGGCGCGTACGGCGTTGACCGCAAAGGAAGGCGTGCCGCGGTGGGCGGATTGGCTGCGCGATTGGCGCTCGGGCGAGATCAAGTTGCGCGTCACGCAGGCTTTGCTGCGGTTTCGTGCGGCGCACATTGATTTGTTCCAACGCGGAGACTATCAACCGTTGGAGACCAAAGGCAGGTTTTCAGATCGGTGTGTGGCGTTTATGCGAACGTATGAAACGGAGAAGCTGATCGTCATCGTGCCACGGTTGACGAGTCGACTTGGGAGTCCGCCGCTTGGGCTGGTGTGGGATGACACGGCAGTCGATGTCGAACTTGGTTCGAGTTGGAAGGACATTCTGACGGGCCAGGTGTTGAGCGCCCAAGGCGAATTGCCGCTCGAACACGTGTTCGCCAAACTTCCGTTAGGGGTGTTGGCGCGACAATAGGTTGGAGGTGGAAATTGTTGAGAATCAACCGGGCGAGCGAAACGGCGAAGGAGCCTGATATTTTGGGAGCGCGGGCGTCCCGCCCGCATTTCTCATCGGAGCGGGCGGGACGCCCGCGCTCCCGGGGAACTCCACGAACCTCACCCGCCGAGGTACGTTGCCTTCAATCGCGGGTCAGTTCGCAGCTGCTTGCTCTCGCCTTGCATCACGATTCGGCCGGTCTCCAGCACATAGGCATAGGACGAGACCTCCAGCGCGAGATTGGCGTTTTGTTCGATCAGCAAAATCGTGATCCCGTGGTTGCGGTTGATCTCCACGATCTTCTCGAAAATCGTGCTGATGAGTCGCGGTGCGATGCCGAGCGACGGCTCGTCGAGCATCAGAAATTTTGGACTGCCCATCAGTGCGCGGCCGATCGCCAGCATCTGTTGTTCACCGCCGGAGAGCGTGCCAGCCATCTGCTTCAGCCGTTCTTTCAGTCGCGGGAAAATGCTGAAAACGTACTCGCGGTTTTTTTCCACGAGATGCGAGTCGTTCAAGAGGTACGCGCCCATCGCGAGATTTTCCCCGACCGTGAGATTGGAAAAGATCATCCGACCTTCCGGCACGTGACAAAGCCCACGCGCGACGATGCGGTGCGAGGGTGCAGTCGTGATCTCGTCGCCGAGAAACGTGATCCGTCCCGTCTTGGCGCGAAGCAGACCGG
>DAITQE010000329.1:0-5053 GCA_036833235.1 Opitutus sp. | reverse complement strand
GCGGTGAGTCGGTTGGAACGGTTGATCGGTGCGCATCTCGATTGTGTCTCGGGGGCGGCTTTGTTGTCGCAGGTTCTAAGTCGTCGCGGGCAGGCGGAACGGGCCGCTGCGCTCGCGGAGATGAGCCGGCGAAAACATGAGCCCGCACCCGTCGATCCGTGGCTGGATGATTTGCTCGCCGACTGTTACGACAGCCAGCGTCTGACGCTGCGCTTCGAAGAGATGCTTTATTCCGGCCAGCTCGCCGCCGCGCTGCCGCTCCTCGATCGGGTGGAGGCGCTTGATCCGAAAAGCTGGACGCCGCAGTTGCTCCGCGGCTGGTCTCTGGCCAACGGCCATCACGACCGCGAGGCGGTTGAGCAGTATCGGCTCGCGCTCAAAAAAGGCGGCGATCCCGAGCAAATCGTACCTTTGGTCGTCGCCTCGATGCTTGTGCTGGATCAGGTGAAGGAGGCTTTCACTTTTGTCGCGCACCATTATGCCCAAAACCCCGACTCCACAGATATTCTGACGGCCTACGCTGACCTCGCGGTGCGTCTGGGAAACGATCCGCTGGCGAAGGAGCTGCTCTCGAAGCTGCTGCAGAAGGAGCCATATCTTTATCGGGCGAATATGAGTCTGGCGAAACTCCTCTGGTCTTCGAGCGAGCACGAGCAAGCGGTGCAATGTGTGCAGCGCATCGTGAAAGCCTTCCCGTCCGACGTCGCGTCGCGCGGTTTGCTGGCGCAGCATTATCTCGAGCATGCGGATCCGCGCTCCGCGATTTCGCCGTTGGAACAAGCCCTTTCAGTCGCCGGAAACACCCCTGCACTGGAGCGACTGACTGCGATGCTCGAGAGCGCTTATCTCCAGGTCGGCTCGGCCGACGCCATCGCCGGTCGCTTCGAATCGGCGGCGGATTACTTCGCGAAAGCCAGCCATCTCGTGCCGACGCAAGTCGAAGCATTTGCCGGAGAGGCCAACGCCGCGACGCAGCTCAAACAGTTCCGCCGGGCGGCGGACGCGCTCGCCAAGCTGGCTGCACTACAGCCCGACAATCCGACCATCCAGTTGAGTCTCGGTGACGTGCTGTATCAGGAGAACGAATTCAGCGAGGCTCGACCGCACTGGGCGCGGGCGTTGCAACTGGCGGCGGCGAACGACTCGGAACTCCGGAAGGCCTTGCAGGATCGCCTGGACGGTCGAATTTCCGCCGAGACATTTCGCTGAACGAGCACCTCGAAATGAATCTTATCTCAACGAAGCACGTCCTCGTTCCCGTTGTCGCCGGCGTGTTCGCGTTGGCGACATTCAGCTCCTGCCGACCGAAGCAGGTGGATGTTTCCGCCAGTCCATCAAGCACGACGACCGCCGCAAACCCGTCGAAGCTCGGCTTTGATACCTTCACCTCGCGGACGATCGGAGCGCCCATCGAGGGTCATCCGTGGATTACGGACTTGTTGATCGTCGACCTTGATGGCGACGGATTGAAGGATGTGATCGCGTGCGATGCGCGGCTCAACAAGATCGTTTGGATCAGGCAGACACGCCTGGGGGTTTTCGAAGAAACGGACCTCGGCGAAAGCGTCGCTGGCCCGGCTCATGTCGAAGTCGCCGACATGAACGGAGACGGACATCTTGACGTGCTGGTTTCCTCGATGGGCGTGGTCCCACCGAGCAATGACAAAGTCGGCGCGGTCGTTGTGCTCGTAAACGACGGCACAAATCATTTTACGAACCGCGTGCTGCTGGAAAAAGTCGCGCGCGTGACCTACGTCGCCGCGGCGGATTTCAACAAGGACGGTCTGCCGGATCTCGTCGTCGGGCAGTTTGGTTATGTCGAAGGTGAGATCCGGTGGCTGGAGAATCTCGGCAACTGGCAGTTTAAGAGTCATTCGTTGCTCGATCTGCCGGGAACGATTCACGCTCCGGTGGCAGACATGAACGGCGACGGGAAATTGGAGATCATCGCCCTCGTCACGCAGGACTCGGAGGAGATTCACATGTTCGAGGCGAACAGTCTGACCCATTTTCGGGATCGGGTGTTGTACGGCTCCACCAACAAAGATTTCGGCGGCAGCGGGCTGTGTATCGGAGATGTGAATAAAGATGGCCGGCCTGACATTGTTTACACCAACGGAGATGGATTTGATTACGCCACGCCCGGACCGCGGCCGTGGCACGGCGTACAATGGCTCGAAAATCTTGGCGGAGGGAAATTTAGTTATCGCCGCATCGGCGATTTTCCCGGCGCCTACAGCCCTGTCGTGGTGGATATCGACCGCGACGGCGACAATGACATCGTCGCCTGCAGCGGCTTTAATGACTGGAAGGACCACAACGCCGTTTCGCTCATTTGTTTTGAAAACGATGGAGCCAATCACTTCACGCCACGGCCGCTGGCCCATGCCCCGACACATCTGGTCGTCGTGAAAGCCGCCGATCTTTTTAACGATGGCCGCATCGAATTGGTCACCGGCGCATTCATGTTTTATCCGCCCTACGACCGTGAGTCGCGTGTCACGCTCTGGGAATCGAAGCCGCAAAAAAAGTGAGCGTCTCAGAACCGCGCGCGCAGTTCCGGCGGTAGCAGGCTCAACGCGAGGGAGCGCTGACTTTGATCTGGTATCGGCAACGCGTAAGCCTTCGCCAAAACCTGCAAGCGGTACAGCGACCCCGTCGTGAGCGAGCGAAGTTTCGCTGCATCCACTTCCCGGATGCAGCGCGCGACCTGAGCGCGCGCTAGTTCAGGGCGTTCGCCCTCGGCGAGAATTACGGCGAGGCTCACGCGACGATCCCAACGCAGGCGCCGATCCAGCCCGGCTTTCACGCTGGACTCGATCGACCCAAAAATTTTCGCAAACGTTGTCTCATCGCCGCGCGCTTTTTCGACCGAAGCCCGTGCCACCAACGCGCTGAGATTCGCGGGGTACACCTGGAGCGCTTTGCTGGCAGCCGCGGCGAGTTCGGCTTGCTGCGATTCGAGAGCTGCCTCGGTGAGCCAACACAACGCCGTCGCGCGATCGGTGTTATCCGTGACCTCGAGAACCGTGACCGACTGATTGTCAAAGCCAGCGACCTTGGGCACTGGATACGGAACGGGACGGAGCCAGGGCGGAAGCGCCCATTTGTGCAAGGCGTTGAGCAGCGAATCTTCGGGGCGCGCGAGTGTCCATCGCACGAATTCGTCCAGCTCGGTGTCCCACGATGGCAACACGAGATGGGTCACGCCGCGTTCCGCGAGGAGAGCCTGGGCCTCGTCGCTCGTCGTGGCGGTGACGATTCGAAGGGTGGCCGCAACGCCGTCGCGGTTTTCCCAATTGGGCGTTCCCAGACCGCGGAAGCCACCATAAAAAGTCAGGCTCGGTGTCTGGTCAGGGGGACTCAATACCACCGCGCCTGCCGGACCTGCGCGGTCCGCGATCCAGTGCGCGAGCGCGCGTTCGATCAGTCCCTGCACTTCGAATTTCGTAAACGCGTCCCGCTCGCTCCCGTGGCGCGACGGGATCAGCGCGAGCAGCCCGCAAGCGAGCGCAATCCCTCCGATGGCTTGGGCGGACCGACGCACGGCTGATGGCAGAGAAGGGAGCACCGCGACGTTGGCGACGAGCAGCGCGAGCAGAGTCACGTCAAACGTGCTCCACCAGCGCAAATGCGAGCAAGCCGCGCCGAAGCTCACCAGCACCGGGCCGAGTGCGATGGCGATAGCCGCGCGACGCAATCCGCCGATTGAGCGCAGAAATAGCGGCCATGCGGCAGGAATCAGCAACAGCACCGGCAAAGAGGTCGCCAGCACGGGCACGTTGAAGCCATCGCGGACCAGCCACACGGCAAAATTTCTCGCTAACGGACCGTTGGGCAGATGGGTTAGACGTGCTGACATCGGGTCGCCGGCGAACGGCGCGCCGGCATGGGTCACGGCGATTGCAATTGGTAGCGCGGCCAGCGCCAGCACGGCGAGGACCAGCGCGGTGACGGTGCGACGCGTCCACGCCAACCCGCCCGAGCTCCGCCAAGTGCTGACCAACGCGAGCAGTTCGCCCACACCGAGCCAGGCGATGCCATGGAGCGGATGATTCACCTGGAGGTGAAGATCCATCTGGGATGGAAAATATTCGACGAGATAGCTGGTCAGGCAGACCGCGCCGCCGCCGAGAGCCCATTCGCGCCACGGCAGCGGGTTAATGGTCGATTCTCCCTTGGAAGCCGGCGCGTCGCGAGGAGCGATCCATGCCGCCAACAATCCGCCGAGGGCAATGCCGAAGAGGACCGGCAGTTCGTTGGTGACGTTGTTCCAAAGTCCGACGCCGCCCACTACGCCGCCCAAAAAAAACCAGCGCGCGACGGCGGCCCTGGAACGGTCAGCGGCGCCGCGGGCAATTCCCGCGAGCAAGGGCAAGATGCTCCATAGCGCGCAGGCCTGCGCCAACCCATGATTGTCCGGCACGCCCGGAAGAAACGCGGAGGCAGCCGGGTAAAGCGTCGCGAGTCCGAGGGCGAGCAGCGCCGCGGTCCCTCTGCCGAAACATCGCGCGGCAAACAGAGCGGTGCCCAACAGCAGCAGCACGTGCATTGCGGGATCGGCCCAGAGTGCGGTGTGCTCGACCGACAGTCCCAGCGGCCGGCCGGACCACGCGTGATCACACTGGGCGATCAGCGTGAGCCACCAACGATAAAGTGATGACGCCCGAACCTCGTGGCCGAAAGGCGCATTGGCAGAGTCCGTCCGTCTCACCCGCCAGTCGCCGCGCGCGAGCATTTGCTGGGTTTCGGCGATCCATTGATAACTCGCGTTGTTGTGTTCCGGTACGATCAGCCAGCGTTTTCCGTTTGCATAACCCGTGGGCGATTTCGGATCGACGACGGCCGATTCCGCATCGATGCCGGAGATATATGCGACCTGCCGTGCGCGTTGAACGTCCGACCAACAAACGAAGCCCAAGGCACCCGCTACGACGATCCACACGAGCAATCTGGGGCGAAGGGGTGAACGCATTGTTTGTCGGTGTAACTCTTGCGCAAATCTTGAAACAGACGCAATCATCCGAAAACTGGACGGCAAGCATGCTTTCAA
>DAITQE010000328.1:0-5074 GCA_036833235.1 Opitutus sp. | reverse complement strand
CCGCAGCACAGTGAGGTACGTTTCGAGTAATCCGTCGATCGCATAGAACGCATCCGGAAGCGCCACGCGGCGGACGACGGAGCATGACACGTCGCCCTCGTTCCATTGGTGACCGGACAGCGCGCCGGTCATGGTCACGTAGCCGCTAAGGATGGTGGAGAATCCGCACACGCGCTCGCAGTTTCGTGCGTTCACTTTGTGCGGCATTGAGGACGAACCGACCTGGCCTTCTTGAAAACCTTCTGTCAGCAAGCCGGCGCCGGCCATCAGGCGGAGGGTCGTGGTGCAGCTCGCGGCGGCGGCACCGACCTGGTGCAATGCACTGACGACTTCGAAGTCCAGGCTGCGCGGATACACCTGGCCGACGGCGATCAACGATGCGCGAAAACCCAGATGACGGAGCACGCGTGATTCGAGTTGATCAACTTTACCGTTGTCGCCGCCGAGGAGTGTGAGCTGATCAAGCTGGGTGCCCACAGCGCCTTTCAAGCCGCGCACGGGATAGCGTTCGACCAAATCTTCGATCCGCGCGAAAGCGAGGAGCAGCTCCTGTCCAAACATCGCGAAGCGTTTCCCGAGCGTTGTGGGCTGAGCCGGGACGTTATGCGTGCGACCTGTGATCATCAGATCCCGGTGAGCTTCGGCTTGCCGGCCGAGCGCGAGCAGCGCGGCGGCGGCTTTGAATTGAACCGTCTTGAGCGCGCGGAAAATCTGCAGCTGTTCGACGTTCTCGGTCAGGTCCCGGCTCGTGAGGCCCAAGTGAATGAACTGCCGTTTTGCGAGTTCGGAGAATTCTTCGATGCGCGCTTTGACGTCATGCAGGGTGACGCGCTCGCGTTTGTCGATCGAGGCGAGGTTGATCTGACTTTTCACCCTTTCATAATCTTTGATTGCTTCGGCCGGGATCGGAACGCCCAAGTCACGCTGCGCCTTCATCACGGCGATCCAGAAATCACGCTCGAGCGCGACTCGACCCGTTTGCGACCAGATGTCTTTCATCGCGGGCGAGGCATAACGGTCCGCGAGCACGTTTGGAATGAGGGGAGCGGCGGTCGAAGTGGAGGAGGTATCGTTCACGGGAAAGTGGGTGAGTTAGCAATCGGCTGGAGTGATGGCGAACGGAAAGTAAGTGAATCGGCGATGCGCGGCGCATCTTGCGGGAGCGCGGGCGTCCCGCCCGCATTCGACAAGACAGACCGGAGCGGGCGGGACGCCCGCGCTCCCATCTCCACCTTCTGCGGCGTTACAGGAACGAGCAGATGTATTCGCAAATGCCGCTGGTGACTTCGACTGTGAAACCCGATTTGCCCGGTACATCGAAGTGCTGGTCGGCGCCGTAATCGTGAGCGTCGGCTGCACCGTCGACTGTCACTCGACACGCTCCCGCGATGATCTCCATGCGTTCCGGCGCGCCGGTGCTAAAATGAAATGAACCGGGATAGATGAGGCCGAGCGTTTTCTTGGTTCCGTCCGAAAACATCACGGTGTGGCTGACGACTTTCCCGTCGAAGTAGATGTTGGCCTTGGTGACGACGGTAACTCCGGCGAACTGGCTGGGGAGAGGAGACATGGTGCAGCAGCATCAGCCGCTCCCAGTGGGTGGAGCAAGGCTGCACGTGTGGACACACGTCATAATTGTAGCCGGGCTCGCTGAGCCCGGACAGCACTCTCCGGGGGCACCGACTCCGGCCACATGGCTACACTGATTGCGCTGTCCGTGCGGCTCACGCCGCGAGACAGCGAACAGCCATTTCGCGCAGGACTTCTTCCTGCTCCTGCGGACGGCGGATGATCTCTTCAAAGGCCGCGATGAATTCTTGCTGATTGTCGATCAGCCGGCGCAACGACGGCAGCTTTGCACTGCTCGCGAGTTTGCCGACATACCACGGATTTTGGCTGAAAAGGTTGTACGAGCTTTTCTCGGTCGCGCCGGTAAATTTAGAACCATGGTTCGCAGCCGCTTTCGGCAATCCGTCAAGTCCCCGCGGCCCGAGGCGTGCATCGCCCGCATCGATGAGCGCGCGAATTTGCAGGAGCGTACGATTACGGTTTTGCAAAGCGGAGATCACCGGACGCGCATCGCCACCAGTAAAGAAATGATGTTCAAGCGCGCCCAACGTCGCCCGCAGATCACCGCGGAAAAACGCGTCAGCCGTCTCGAAGAAATCTCCTTCGGCCACATTGGCGACGAGTTCCGCAACATCGCTTTCCTCGATGACGCCGCCGCCCTGCTGTGCCAGCGCCTCAGAGGAAAGGGAGGTGGCGAGCTTGCGGACTTCTTCCACCAGCAGCCGCGTATTCGCCCCGACTTTCGCGAGCAGCAAACGGCCGGCGTCGGGTGCCATCGTGACCCCAAGCGTTTTAGCTTCGGCCAGCACAACCGCTTCGAGTCCGGCACCATCGCCGTCATCGCCGGCGACGAGCGTGAAATCGGCGTTCTTCTCGCACCATTTGGGGAACGCCCGCCGGCGATCGATCGGCGCGGCCGTGATGAGAACCGCAGTGTCCGCCGGATTTATGCTCGCCAGAATCTCCTGCAAATCTTCGACCAGCGTCAGCGTGCTTTCGGCCCGGCCGGTCACCGTGTCGGCGAGGAAATTAACATCCTTCAACCAGACGACGCGCCGGCCGCCGAACATCGACATCGTTTGGACGGAATCGCGGAAACGGTTAACTGCGGATTCCACTTCGCCGACGTTATTTGCGAATCCGCTCAGCACTTCGCGCGAGAATTCGTCGGGGACTTCAGCGGCCAGCGCGGCGAAGCGTTCAGCACCCAGACGACCGACGAGGAAATCGTCCGGTCCGCAGATGAAGGTGAAATTCTTGGCGGAGGCAGCCACGCGCATCGGTTTCACACGAAGACTTTGAACGCGCACGCTTAAAATTTCGCCGGCCGGAAAGCCGACGCAAAAAACGCGGAGAAACGGTGAAAGTGAGATTGCATGGGAGCGCCGTTGCCGAACTGTTTAAAGTTTTCCCTTTGGTTCCACTTCCTGTCTTCGCCCGATCCTAGCATTGATGAAAATCCCATCGTTCTTTAGCCGTCTGGTCGCGCATCGTGACGGCGGCGTTTTCCTGTTCGTGATTTTTTTCGCGGCGGTGTCGTTCCTGATCCGGGTCGCCTTGACGATTCAGGCCGCCGGAGTGGCCAGTTTCGACTTGAGCCTTCCCGCCGCGTTTGTCGTGGGTTTGGTGTACGATGTCGGCGCCGCGCTGCTCTTCGCGCTGCCGCTGATGGTGCTGCTCATCTTCCTTCCCGCGCGGTTTTTCCAGCGACGGTGGGGGCAGTACACGGCGTATGCCGGCTTCCTGTTCGTATTTTTCATGATGCTGTTTGGTGGCGTGGCGGAGTGGCTCTTCTGGGATGAATTTGGCGTGCGCTTCAACTTCATCGCGGTGGACTACCTCGTGTACACGCAGGAAGTCGTGAAGAACATCCAGGAGTCGTATCCGCTCAAATGGATCTTCAGCAGCTTGGGTGCGGTCTCCTTTGCCGGTGGCGTGCTTCTCTGGCGAACGCGCCTGTTGGGTCCCTGGCTCGCAGCGAAGCCCGAGCCATTCCGGATCCGGGCGATGCGTGGCGCCGTGTGGCTCGCGTTGGCGTCGGCCGTCGGCTTCTTCCTTGACGGAGAGCAGATCCCGAATTTCGCCAACAACTACAATCGTGAGCTGGCGAAAAACGGCGTCTGGTCGCTGTTCGCGTCGTTTCGGAACAACCAACTCGATTACGACCAGTTTTATCCGACGATGCCGATTGACGAGGCCTTCAAGGATATCCACGCGGAACTAGCCGCCGATCACAGCAAACCGCTCTCGGCTGATTCGCGGGATACTCTGCGCTTCGTGCACTCCGATGGCGTGGAAATTCATCCGAACGTGATTCAGATCACGGTGGAGAGCCTCAGCGCGGATTTCCTCAGCATTTTCAATCACGCCTCGCACCTGACGCCTTATCTCGAGGAGATCGCGAACAAGAGCCTCGTTTTCGATCAGCTGTACGCGACGGGCACGCGCACGGATCGCGGCATGGAAGCGATGACGCTCGGGCTTCCGCCGACTCCCGGGCGGTCACTGCTCAAGCGGCCCCACAACGAGAATCTTTTCACGCTCGGCTCGGTCTTTCGCAGTCGCGGCTACGACACGGCGTTCATCTACGGTGGCTACGGCTACTTCGACAACATGAACTACTTTTTCGGCAACAACGGCTATCGCGTGCTCGATCGTGCGGCCGTGGCGAAGGACGACATCACGTTTGCGAATGCGTGGGGTGCCTGCGATGAGGATTTGTTGCGCTGGACGACGCGGGACGCGGATGTGGCGTATGCGGCGGGGAAGCCGTTTCATTTCTTCGTGATGACGACCTCGAATCACCGCCCGTTCACATACCCGGATGGCAAGATCGACCTCCCTTCGAAAATCTCTGGCCGCGACGGCGCGGTGAAATACACCGACTACGCCATCGGCCAGTTTCTGAAGGCAGCCGAAGCGAAGCCGTGGTTTCGCAATACGATTTTTGTCATCGTGGCGGACCATTGCGCTTCGGTTGCCGGGCGAACGGCGCTGCCGGTGCAAAATTATCACATCCCACTCATCATCTATGCACCGGGCGGCCAGATCGCGCCCGGACATGTGAAGCAGTTGATGAGTCAGGTGGACTTCGCGCCGACGTTGCTGGGGCTGTTGCACTGGAGTTACGCGAGCCGCTTTTTCGGTGTCGATGTGCGCCACGCGGCGGGCGAACGGCGGGCGTTGATCGGTAACTACCAGAAGCTCGGTCTCTATCAGGCGGGAAAGCTCAACATCCTTTCCCCGGTGAAACACTCGGCGGAGTACGCGTATGATCCGCACACGTTCACGCTGACTCCATTGCGCGAGGAGATGACAAGCGAGAACATCGCGTATTATCAGACGGCGAGTTACCTTTACCAAAATGGACTCTATCGTGAGCTGAGCGCGGCGGAGCAGGCTCGTTACGCGCGCGATGCGGCGGCCGGCCGCGCGGCAAAGTAGGAGCAGAAAGGCTGGTGGTCCGGGGAGCGCACGCGTCTCGCGTGCCTTGCTCGGCGTCCCG
>DAITQE010000327.1:0-5075 GCA_036833235.1 Opitutus sp. | reverse complement strand
TTCGAACGGAAACCGGTTCGACCACGTGGCACGGGCAGCCTGCCCGTGGTCAGCGCGGTCAGGCTGACCGCGGTACATTGCGCTCAAAAACTGATTTACGCCCATCGCGCCCAAGGGCGGGGACGCGCGCGACCTCCTCCTGCGCTCAACCAGAGCCATGGGCGCCGCGGAACCGCTACGCCGATGAGGCCGGTGGCGCGCCGGAAACACCCGTGATGATTCGCGCGCCTCGTTTATACGTCAGGTACGAGTAAACCCACTGCATGAACACGAAGAGCCGGTTGCGAAGACCAACCAAAAAAACGAGGTGCACAAAGAGCCACGCGACCCACGCCAGATAGCCGCTGAAATGGGCCCGACCCATTTGCGCTACGGCCTTCGACCGGCCAATCGTCGCCATCGTCCCTTTGTCCCAATAGCCGAAGGCCTCCCGTCCGGCCGCCGCATTCGTCACGATCGAACGACCGCGCAATTCCTCGGCCATCAACTTCGCGGCGTGTTCGCCCATCTGCATCGCCGCGGGCGAAACGCCAGGAACCAGTTGCCCTTTTCGATCCACTAGCGAAACCAAATCCCCGACCGCAAATACCTCGGGATGCCCCGGAACACTGAGGTCGGGTAAAACGTTAATCCGGCCGCCGCGGTCCGTCTCGATGCCGAGTTTTTTCGTCAGCGGAGACGCTGAAACTCCAGCAGCCCAAATAATATTGCCGCGAATTATTTCGCCGTCGGGCATTTGCACTTCGCGATCGCTCATCGCTTTCACGTGTTTGCCCAGCCGCACTTCGACGCCAAGTCGTTCAAGCTGCCGTTTCGCGCTCGCTGACATATCTTCCGCAAATGAGCCGAGCACGCGCGGCCCGCCCTCGATCAGGATGACACGTGCCTTCGCAGGATCAATGTGGTCGAAATCCCTGACCAGCACCGTCCGCGCAAGCTCGGCGAACGTCCCCGCCAGCTCCACGCCTGTTGGGCCGCCCCCGACGACGATGATCGTCATAAATTCACGGCGTCGTTGCTCATCCGATTCAGTTTCAGCGCGCTCGAACGACATCAAAATTTGGCGACGGATGTTGAGCGCGTCATCCAGGGTTTTGAGGCCCGGCGCAACTCGCGCCCAGTCGTCGTGGCCAAAATAACTCGTCACCCCTCCAGCCGCCAGGACGAGGTAGTCGTACGTAGTCTCGCCGCGATCGTGAATGACCCGCTTCCCCGCTAAATCCAGCTCCTTGACCTCCGCCATGAGCACATCGAGGTCCGGCTTCTTACGCAAAATCGACCGGATCGGTTGAGCGATATCCACGGCGGACAAGCCAGCCGTCGCAACTTGGTAAAGGAGTGGCTGGAAAAGATGATGATTTTGTCGATCGATCAGCGTGATCTTCGCCAATCCGTTGGGGAATTTCCGACAAAACGTCAGGCCGGCAAAAC
The DNA here is from genome assembly GCA_036833235.1 of Opitutus sp. GTDB lineage: Bacteria > Verrucomicrobiota > Verrucomicrobiia > Opitutales > Opitutaceae > Opitutus. Next base: position 3,644 of record DAITQE010000327.1, on the reverse strand, counting down.
CTGCACCGACGACGACGATGTGCGGCAACGACGTTGAATCCGGGTGACTCATGGTGCGCCAACTGACACCCAAAGCAGACGATCGCAACGCGTTGGCCGGAAAATTTGCCGTTCTTCTCGGGTGAATTCGCTCGCTGTAGTTGCGAGCGTAAGCGGGTGGAATTTGGGTGTTCAAGGACTCGATCAGGGTTTTGAAAAAATCTTCGATAGATAGGACGAGGTCGCTGAGACCGCCGAGATCCCATCGACACTCGCCCGTCCCTCCAGCGCGCCGAGCGGTCGCCCTACCTTTTCAACCCCCTGCCAGGCTAGACAGCTTACCCCTGTACGGCATAGCGTCGGGCCGGTTGCAGTCGTCGCTGCAAAAACACCCATCATCCCAATCGGTTTATGCACCAACCCGTCAACATTCAGCTCATCGGACAGGAAGTCGCCATCGTGTGGGATGACGGCGGCGAGAGTTACTTCACGCCCGAAAAACTGCGGGCCGCCTCACCGAGTGCCGCGAATATCGGTGAGACGGACATCCTTGGGCAGAAATACGGCGGCGACGGTCCGCGGAAATTTCCGGGCGTCACAGTTGTCGGTTGGGCGCAGATCGGCAATTATGCGATCCGCTTTGATTTTAGCGATGGCCACAATACCGGACTCTACAGCTTTGATTATCTGCGGAGTCTGAAAAGTAGCGAGTAACGGGCGGTGGATAGCGGGCGTTAGAACCCTCACTAGTTAAAGAACAATTCCACCCTCTCCAGCGCTCGGCGCTTTTTTCCTCCACTCGCTCGCCGCTACTCACTACTCGCTACTCCTTCCCATGAGCACCTACGTCTTCCCCGCCCGCACCACCACCGCTGAGATCGAACTCGGCACCACGTTTCAGCCAAAGTTTGGGCCTGACGGCCTGATCCCTTGCATCACTCAAGATATCGCGAGTGGCGACGTGCTGATGTTTGCGTTCATGAACGCCGAATCGCTGGCACACACGCTCAAGACGAAGAAGGCCACGTACTGGAGCCGTTCACGAAACAAGCTTTGGGTGAAAGGCGAAGAGTCAGGGAACGTCCAACACGTTCGTGAACTGCGCACCGACTGTGACCAAGATGTCGTGCTCATGAAGGTTGAACAAAGCGGCGCGGCGAACGCCTCTTGTCACAACGGGTACAAATCTTGTTTCTACCGCAAAGTCGCCGATCTCGATGATCCGTCGTTGAAGCTGCAATTTACCGCAGAACGACTTTTCGATCCCGCGACCGTCTACAAAAAGAAATAACGAGAGCGTCTCTCACGGCGGCGACGAAGCCGCCCCCCATTGGTCATTGAGGGCCTGGAGGGCGCTGCTCCGTTCCGCGCCGTCCTACGTACCGCCAGGAGCCAGCCCGCGCTGGCTGCTCTGGGCGAACGCCAGCATCCGCTGAAACTCGTCGGATCCAGCGTGCTCGTGCGTCCGCAATTTCTCCAATGCCTGCGTTCGGTTCAGGCCATCCCGGTACAATATCCGATACATGCGGCGCACTCGCTCGATTTGCTCCGGTGTGTAGCCGTGACGTTCGAGTCCCACTTTATTGTAGGCGCGCACAATCGCCGGCGCGCCATCTGCGATGAAAAACGGCGGCAGGTCGTGCACGAGTTTGGCGGTGGCCGACAACATGGCATATGCGCCTAGCCGGCAAAATTGGTGCACGCCTCCGTATCCGCCGATTACGACGCAGTCTTCGACGATCACATGCCCCGCCAATACAGCACCGTTGCTCATGATGATGTCGCTGCCCAGCACGCAATCATGAGCAATGTGCGTCGACGCCAGAAAACTATTCCGATGGCCGATGCGGGTGAAATTGCCGTCGTTCGTCGCAGCATGGACTGTCACGTATTCACGGAAAACATTGCGATCGCCAATCCGCACACCGGGATTGCCACCTTTGAACTTTAGATCCTGCGTCCGTCCTCCAATACACGCATACGGATACACTTCGCAGCCTTCCCCGAGGACGGTGTTACCTTCCACCGACGCGTGATGATGCAGACGAGAGCCAGTTCCCAGCGTAACCCCGCTCCCAATGAACGCGTACGCCCCAACCTCCACGTCGGAGCCAAGCTGGGCACCCGGTTCGACGACTGCAGTGGAATGGATCGGTGAACCCATTCCGTTATTCAAATTCCGCGCTATCCATCACGGCGAACATCAGTTCAGCCGACGATGCGACCTGTCCGTTAACCGTGCATTCCGCCTCGGCAACGCCGATTTTATTGCCGCGGCTTTTCGTCATTTTGACGTTGATGACGAGCTGGTCTCCCGGCCGGACCGCTTTGCGGAATTTCACTTTGTTGCAGCTCATGAAAAGCGCCGTCTTACCTTCGGACGAAATCTTGCGCAGCATCAGAATTCCCGCCGCCTGGGCCATCGACTCGATCTGCAGCACGCCAGGCATGACGGGATTTCCGGGGTAGTGTCCTTGAAAGTACGGCTCGTTGATCGTGACGTTCTTGATCGCAACGAGTTCGTCATCTCCTTTAAATTCGGTCACCCGGTCGATCATCACAAACGGATAACGATGCGGCAGCGTGTCCAGCACACGGCGGATATCGAGCGACGTTTCGCTCTCGAGCACCATCGCCGGGCCGGCCGTTTTTTCCTTTTTCTTCGCCCCGGCTTTTTTCCCGTCCTGCAGCTTTGCAAAGAGGATTTTCGTAAGTTCGGCGTTGATGGCATGGCCCGGCCGGGTCGCGACGATGTGCGCCTTGAGCGGCATGCCGAGCAGTAGGACGTCACCGATGATATCGAGGATCTTATGACGAACAAATTCGTCTTTAAAACGAAGCGGCTCTTTCGAAATAATCTTGTCGCCGCGAATGACGATGGCGCAGTCGAGCGAACCGCCGCGAATCTTGCCAAGCTTGAGCAGCTCTTCGATGTCCTCGTAAATGGTGAAGGTCCGCGCCGCGGCAATCTGCGATTGATAGACTTCAGGATCGATCGTCAGCGAAAGATGCTGCGTGTGAATTCCGCGATCGTCCGCCGACGTGCACGAGATTTTCAGCGTATCACAAGGCAGCGCGATGATCGAAGAGTTGCCGCGCGTCACGGACACGGGCTCGTCGAGTTCAAAGTACTCGCGATCTTTGTCCTGTTCGACGGGTTCCCCCTGCAGGATCAAATTTACGAACGGCCGCGCCGAACCATCCATGATCGGCGGCTCCGACGCATCCATTTCCAAAATCACATTGTCGATTCCGCAACCGTGCAGCGCGCTCAACACGTGCTCCACAGTGTGAATTTTCGCATGTCCCACCTGAATCGTGGTTGCGCGAACCAGATCGGTCACCTGGTCAATGCGAGGGCGCAGCTCCGGGCTGCCATGCAAATCCATTCGTTTGAAAACAATTCCATGGTCCACCGGCGCGGGCTTCATAGTCAAAGTGACGGCGTCGCCGGTGTGCAACGCGCTTCCCTTGATCGAGACTTCGCGCGCGAGAGTGCGTTGTTTCATAGATATCGGGCTAGTGTCGGAAACCTCCGCCTCCGAGCGCAAGCGCGGATGTGGTAATGGGCGGTTCGCTACTCACAGCATTTCGTTTTGAAGGCGCAATCCGTGGTAGGCCGCGAGCTTGCTCGCGCTTCAATCGCGCCAGCAAGCTGGCAGCGC
>DAITQE010000326.1:0-5092 GCA_036833235.1 Opitutus sp. | reverse complement strand
ATACTTGGCTGCAAACGCCCGCGTGCCCACCACCGCTTCGCGACCAGGATCCCCGTCGAGTTCCTCGAACCCACGCCCCATCAGGAGCGGCAGGCCGATCATTTCCAAATATCCCGGAGACTGCACGACGAATGATGCCCGTGGCCGTTGCTTTGGGTCCGGCGTCGGTCGTGCCTCGATTTCGATGTCTCGTGTGCCCGATCCCAGCCCCGGGAGATTCGATGCGGCCGCGACCTGCGTCACGCCGGGAAGTGCCGCGAGTTTCGGCGCGAGTTGCTCGTGAAATTTCCGACGGCTGTCGGGCTCCGCGTAGCGATCGCCCTTCGCTTCCGGCAAGCTGATGCGAGCCGTAAAAATTCTCTCAGCCGGAACAAACGGATTCATCGCCTGAGCGGCAAAAAAGCTTCGCATCATCATTCCCGCGCCCGTCAGCAACACAACCGTGAGAGCGAACTGGAACACAACCAGCGCACCGGTGAGATATCCACCGCGATGACTGCCGGCCGAAGGAGAGTCATCCTTGAGCGCAGCATTCAGATCAATCCGCGACGCACGGAGCGCAGGGACCAGTCCAAACACCACGCCGCTCGCCACGGAGATCGCGGTGAAATAAGCGAACGTCACGTAATCGATGCTGAAGATTACCCAATACGGTTTCCCGACATTCCGCGTAGCGAGGTCGAACGCGTGCACGCCAAACACCGTCAGGCCGAGTCCCAGAAAACCGCCGATGCAGCTGAGCAGCACGCTCTCGACGAGCATCTGCCGAATGAGCTGCCAGCGCGATGCGCCGATTGCCGCGCGCAATGAAAGTTCGCGCGAACGGGCGACCGCCCGGCTGAGCATCATGTTCGCAACGTTGGCGCAGGCGATGAGGAGAACAAAACCCACCGCTCCCAGCATCATGAGAAAGATGACCCGGATCTGATCGCCATTATACGTTTCGTGAAACGTGCGCACACTCGGGCTGAGGTCTTTGTTGGAATCAGGAAACTCAGCGGCGATGCGCTGTCCGATCACCGTCAAATCGCGGCGGGCTTCGTCGATCGGCGTGCCAAACTTAAGCAAGCCGAAGAGAGTGAGCCCATGTTGGGTTCGCTTCTCCCATTGCTCGTTCGGCACAAGCGGAATCCAGAGTTCCTCGTTCGATGGAAATTTAAACCCTTCCGGCATCACGCCGATGATCGTGGTCGGCACGCCGTTGACGCGAACCACGCGTCCGGCGACGTCCGGTGAGCCGCCGTAACGGTGCGTCCATACACCGTGCCCGAGAAGCGCCACCGATTCCGCGCCGGGTTTGTCATCGTTGGCGGAAAATCCTCGGCCCATGGTCGGCGGTATGCGCAACATTTCAAACAGGCCGGCGGAGACGCGCGAGATACGCACGCGCTCGGGCGGATTGCCCTGCTCGTTCTTCGGCTCGTTCTCGTCCTTCCACTCGGACCTCGTCGCAGCAGATCAGGAGCGACCATGAGGCCGTGCTCCGAAAACATTTAAAAGTGCAACTCTTGCCCGCTCCGCTACGTCAGGTCCATCCTGCAGCACCCCATGAAACTCATTCGAATCCTCATTCTCTCACTGATCGGTTTGGTGGTCGCGACGGCTGCGTCCGCCGAACAGTTTAGCGCCCTGCTCTTCTCGAAGACTGCGGGCTGGCACCACGAGTCCATCAACAACGGTGTCACCGCCATCCGCGGTCTCGGCCAGCTTCACGATTTCAATGTCTTCTGGACGGAAGACGCCAACCGCGTGTTCAACGACAAGGAACTCGCGAAGTACAAAGTCGTGATTTTCCTGTGCACCACCGGTGATGTGCTGAACGACGAGCAGCAGGCGGCATTCGAGCGCTACATTCGCGCCGGCGGTGGCTTCGTTGGAATCCACAGCGCGTCCGATACGGAGTACGGCTGGGCTTGGTACACGAAGATGGTCGGCCGCATGTTCCACATTCATCCGGCGGTGCAAACGGCCACGCTCAAGGTCGAGGACTACAATTTTCCCGGCATGGATCGTTTTGCGAAACGATTCCTGTTCACCGAGGAGTGGTACGAGTTCGACGCGCCCCTTTCGAATAAACTGAAGTATCTGCTGTCGGTTGACGAGAAGACCTACAAACCTGCGGCGAACTGGGGAACAAAAAGTGGCAAAGGCATGGGCGACTTCCATCCGGTGAGTTGGTATCAAGACTATGATGGCGGACGCACCTTCTACACCGCGCTCGGTCATCTTCCGGCAACGTACAGCGACCCGAATTTCCTGCATCACATCTATGGCGGCATCTACTGGGCTGCGACGGGGAACGGGTTCAGAGCTGAGTAGCTAATTGAGTTGTCAGTTTTCTCTTTCGCGGCCGGACTCACCAGAAGTGGTTGCCCCGCTGAAATGAGCAAACAAACCCGCTGGCTGTTCGCCGAAATCGAACGGTGGACGAGGGAGGAAATTGTCACACGCGATCAGGCCGCGCGGCTACGTGCGCTTTATCCTGATACAGCACCGCGTGTGTCGTGGGGGCTTATCGTGTTTTCCGGGTTGGGGGCAATCGTCGTCGGACTCGGCGTCATTCTGCTGCTGGCGTACAATTGGAGCGAGATTCCGAAGTTCGGAAAACTCGCGTTGATTTTCGGTTCCACCGCCGCGGCGCATGCCGTGGGCTTGTGGTTGCGCTGGCGGGCCGCAGAGCGATCGGAAATCGGTGAGGCGTTCTCTCTGCTTGGCACCATGCTTTTCGGCGCTGGCATCTGGCTCGTCGCACAGGTTTACAACATCGACGAACATTTTCCGAACGGTTTCCTCATCTGGGGACTCGGGGCGCTCGCCCTCGCGTGGGCGCTCGATTCCGTGCCGCAGGCAATTCTCGCAACCATGACACTGACGATCTGGGGCTGCTCCGAAGTCTTCCGCTTCGATCACCCCAAAGACTTCTCGTCTGTGCTCATCTTTGTCGTCGTCGGCCCACTCGTGTGGCGCCGGCATTCCGCCGTGCTGGCAGCAGTCGTGCTCGCGGCACTTTACGTTTTGATCCTTGCCAATGCCGGTTATTGGAGCGGCGGTGGTGGTGCGTTCACCACGGCTTTTTCGTTGTCGGCACTGCTCATTGCGGCGGCGCGGTTGATGAACGATGCGCCCGCCGTTGTGCGGCTTCGCCGCGTGATAATGTTTTTTGGACTCTGCGGTTTCGTCCTTTGTTCGTATATCCTAAGCTTCGACGACACCGTGCGCCACGTCTTGCGTTGGACCAACGACCACGAGCGAAGCACCACCGTTTTCCTCGTGTACCGTTGGATTTTGTTCGCGCTCGCCGCGGTCGCCTGGGGCTGGCTTCTTGTCGAACGCCGGAGCGGCCGGCGTCGGATCGAGGTCACGATCGAAGAATGGCTTTGCCCGATCGCGCTCGTGTACTGCCAGGGCCTCGCGGTGACCGGCTATTACGCCGACGCACAGTTCATCGCCCTTGTATTCAATTTCGTGTGCCTCGGCGTGGCGACCATGTGGATGGTTCGCGGCTGTCGCGAAAGTCGTTTGCCGCCTGTCGTGCTCGGCTCGCTGTTCTTCGCGGCGCTCGTGTTTGCCCGCTATTTCGATCTTTTTGAAAGTCTTGCCGTGCGCGGCGTCGTGTTCCTCGTGCTTGGCGGCGTCTTGTTTGCCGAAGGATTTTATTACCGCCGGCTGCGACAGAAAAATGAGATCGCAGGAGGACAGCCGTGAGAAAAATTCTGATCATCATTGTTGTCGCGGCCCAGCTTGGCGTGCTGGGTTTCATGGCGGGCGAACGCGAATGGGTTCTGCGCACCGGGCGCTCGGTTTATCTGCGGACCGCCCCGATCGATCCGCGGGATCCGATGCGCGGCGATTACATTCGGCTCACCTACGAGATCGCCACCGTGCCCAAACGCCTTTGTCGCGACGGCGTGCGAACGTGGTTCGATGCCAAGGAAGCAATCTACGACTCAAACGTTCGCGACCGGCGCGTGTATGCGGCGGTCCGTTTGGACCAAGACGGCGTGGCGGAACTCGTCTCGTTGTCCGACCAGCCTCCGTCGGAGGGAATCTACCTGCGCGGTCGCGCTAACGCGATTTACCTGAGCACAATCGATGTTCGCTTCGGGGTCGAAGCGCTCTTCATGCAGCAAGGAAAAGCCCGGGAGTTTGAAAACACGATGCGCACAACGAAAGCGGGCGTGCCGTTGAACGTGGAGGTCGCGGTGAATTCACACGGTCTCGCCGTCATCAAAGGGCATCGCTGGGAACCGCTGGGAATCACGCTCACGCTCGATCGCTCCCCGCCGGCGTCGAGCTTGGGTCCGCGCACGCCGCGTCCCGGACTGCGTGGCGTTACGATCGAGCTGAAAAACCACAGCGACGCTTCCGTCGCGATCGTCGATTCTCCGGGCACCCATGGCCTGCGATTGGTGCCAAGCCGCGCTGTTTCGCGCATGGAAGAGCCGACCGGTTGGGTTTGGGTTCATGACGCGGCGCCTCCCACGAAACCGGAAGCGGGCGACATCAAGGTGTTGAAACCGGGTGAGAGCCACCGCGTGCATCTGGATTTCACATCGCCGGAATGGTTCGTGCGGAAGTACGGTGAAAAAAACCAGCTCGGTGCTCCGACGTCCCTCGAGACGTTGACGGAGAATTGGAACGCAACGTTTCGGATCGAGTATGCGCCTCCTTCCGCCGAAGAGTGCACCGGGTTGCCCGACGCCGACGTGATTCGGCATGCCCGATTGCGATCGCGGATGTTCAGCGCCGCGGGTGGCGCGGACTAAGTCGACTAATTCGTACCGAGATCAACCAAGGCATGGGGTCACAGAGTACACAGAGCGCCGACACAGAGGAGGCAGAAGGCCACAAGGTGTTCGGATCTCTTCATGCGAGTTGATGCCAATTGACGGGCTGCCTCAAACAGCGCCATGGTCTTTTGTTTTGGAATGGTAACTTGTAGGCCGCCAGCTTGCTGGCGCGATTGAAGCGCGAGCAAGCTCGCGGCCTACGACGCAACGGATTGCACGATCAAAACGAAAGGCCGTGCAAACAGCGCTGGGGCGCATCTGTGAGTTGTCGGTGGCGGTCGGCCATCGTAGCGCGGGCATCT
>DAITQE010000325.1:2799-5114 GCA_036833235.1 Opitutus sp. | reverse complement strand
GCATATACTCACATACGGGCGTCTTTTTCTGTGCCCCGACGATTGCATCGGCCAAATCGCTGCACGAGCGAAGACCAAGGGGCGATCTCCGTGAACAAGGTCGCGGCGGAAATATCCACTCCCGCCTCAACAATCTGCGTGCTGATGACGAGGTGGCGCTTCCCCTCTGCGTCCGTAACCTTCTTCAACTGCTTCGCCCGATCTTCTGGGCGGAACTGCGAGTGAAGTAGGATAGGGCGGTCATCCTCTGGCGTGGCCTTTCGCTGTTTGTTGATTTCGGCGTAGAGGCTCCGCGCTTGGGTCACCGTGTTGACGACGATAAGCGCGAGGCCATCGCGGTCTTTGATCGTCTTCAGTATCTCGGCTGTAATCGCCTTGATATCTTTGCCCATGGCATCGCAACGGGCGATGGTCTTTTGGGCCAAACAAATCTTCTTAACAGGATCCGCATTGAGGTCGGGGCCATCCAGTTTGATCGCGTCAGATAAAATAGTCGGATCGAAATCAACCTGTTCGCAGCCAGTCCGGTTTGCTCGTTGCGCTCATCCACCACGAATGGGTCGGGCTTCCGCTTCCAAGGCGAGCGCGGAAGGCTGTGAGTTGTGCCGTCGTCGGAAGTCCCGCACCCATGAGTTGGACATCGTCGAAAACCCAGAGGGAGTCGTTGTTTAGCAGGCCGAAGTGCATCGGCCAACGGGCGCGGCCCATGCCGTAGCCGCGGTTCAGCGCGCGGCTGAGGAGCATGTCCTATGTGCCGATGAGGATGGCTGGACGCTCTGGATGAATGTCCCATTCACGGCGGGCAGAATCGTTCTCTTCGCCGCCCATGAGGATCATGGGGGAATGCGTTTTGAGCCAGGCGAGCTGGGCTCGGGCGGTTTCGTCGAGGCCAAGTTCGGCGGCACTGATTTCGAGATTTCCGATCCACCGCATCACTTCGTCGCGCGTCTGCTCGACAAGCGTCCGCATTGGCAGGCAATAGACGCGACGGCGCGGCCATGGTTCTTTTAAGGTCACAGATTGTGACCTCAAACGATTCCCCAACCACGCGAGCACGACGGCTGCGGTTTTGCCGAGGCCGGTAGGGATGGAGATGAGCTGCGAACGGCAGGGAAACGGGCCGGACCTAGCCGTGCCCTCCATTGGCGCTCCGGCTAAACGGCGCTGATAGTCGTAGGGCGAGTTGCCGGTGGCTGCTTTGAAAAATTCGTCGAAGGTTGCGGGCATGGGAAATTCAGCGGTTGCCTCGATGAAAACCCATCTTGCGGTCGTGAGAGGGTTCGGGAGACGCTGTGAGTTGGCGGAGGGCTTCGATCACCGCAGCGAATTGTTCGTCATGCTGACCGACGCGGGACTCCAGTTCATCGAGTTTTGCGGCGAACGCCTTTTGCGTGCCGAGCCACTGGCGCAGTCGAACGAACGCGCGCACCACATGCACGCCCATTTGCACCGCGGCATCACTATTCAGCACATTGGCCGCCTGGATCGCGCCATGTTCGGTGAAGGCGAAGGGCATAAAACGTGGATCGCGATGTTTCTGGGAACTGGTCGCATTTTGCGACCGGTTCCCGGCTCGCTTTCCAGGAAGATATTTCCGATGCCGGCCCCGGCCGGCCGGCGCTAAGATCACAAATTGTGATCTTAAAGCGGCCCACTCTTCCTCGCTCAGTTGAAACGCAAAGTCGCGCGGAAATCGCTGCGCGTCGCGTTTGATCGCCTGATTGAACGTCTTGGTTTCCACCCCGCAAAGTGCAGCGAGATCGGTGTCGAGCAGCACCGATTCGTCGCGCACGCGGAGCACTCGCAGGCGAGAGAGAGGAAGTTCATCGACGTTCATGGCGGTGCAGGCGCGAATTCAGCGGTTGCCGCGATGAAGGAGCGCGGGGGCGCGCTTTCTCGGCAGTGGAAAAGCCGGTGTCGTTCACGAGATGGAAAGCAACCCGGGAAATATCCGATTCTGAATCCGATCTGGGATGGGGAGACATTGTAGGACGGCTTCGCCCCGTCACTTCCACCCCCCGAGGCTGGCGTGACGAGGGAGAATTGCCTTGGCGGATCATCGAGTGAGCTGTTCGAACTGCGCGAAGAGTAGCACGCCGGGTGGGACATTGGCTGACCCTGTGAACAACTTTTTTCTGCGACAGAGCGGAGGCGGGCTGATTCGACGGCTCGTCAGGGACGACTCGCCCTACCCCGTTTGTTTTCACAGCCTGAAGACGGCACATCACCGCATGACGGCCCTACGCCAGAACCGGCGTGGCGTGTGAGCATCGCGGCGGCGGCGGCAGAGATGGCATTGCGCAGCTCGGTGGGGG
>DAITQE010000325.1:0-2789 GCA_036833235.1 Opitutus sp. | reverse complement strand
GGCGAGGACTTCTGCGTGGGCGCCACAGGCAAGGACACGGCGCTCGATGTCGATCAGGTTGTTGAGGCGGAGCGTGACTTCGATACCGCCGTCGGGGCGATCAACGATGGCTTGCGACGAATGCCAGGGGGGTTCGCGAACATAGGGCGCAACCGTCGCGTCGAGGGCGATTCGCACCTCGTGGTCTCCATCGCCCGTAAAGCGGCCGAGGCTGCCGCGAAGATATTTTCTCAGGTCGAAATCGGCCTTCGCGTCGAAACGTGCGCCGGTCGGCTTTACTTCTCGGATACGCGTCAGCAGGAAATTACGGACGGCGCCGCGCGTCGGGTCATGCGCCACCAGCATCCAGCGGTGATCAAGAAACGCGAGATGCAGCGGATGAATCGTTCGCGTCTCCGCGGCGGCTGCCTTCGGTTTTTGATACGAGATCCGCAGCTCGCGACGGCGTTGTATCGCTTCGAGCGTGACGGCGAACCATCGATGCTCCGCTTCGGCTTCCGGCGATTCATCGGGTTGAAAGATGAATTCGCTCAGCGCATTCGCCGGAAACGAAATGGCGCCGCCCATCACCGGCGCGATTTTTTCGAGTGCAGTAGTCAGCGCGCGGCCGAGCGGCGATCCGCGCCAGGCCGAGAAGGTGCGACTCGCCAACACGAGCGCCAGCGCTTCATCTGCATCGAGGCGCAACAAGGGCAGCAGATCGCAGCGATGCGTGTAGTAATAACTGTGCGTGGTGGCGTCCCACGCGATCGGCACGCCCATGCGATCACGCATGCATTCAATGTCGCGCTTGATGGTGCGGTCGGAGACTTCGTACTCGCGCGCGAGAGATTTCGCGGTGACGAGTTGCTCGTTTCCGAGGCGCTCGTGAATGCGGATAATGCGATCGAGCGCGGAGCGCCCACAGGTGGACGCGAGTCGCCGACGACGTGCGACTGGCACCGATGAGAGTAAAGGCTTGGATGGCATCGCTCGCTGGCTGAAGACAGCGAAGTGTCGCGAGTGAGTAGCGGGTTAGACACGCAAGCGACATTTTTTTGCAACCACTCGATCGCCGTCTGCAGCTGATGAGCGTTAATAAACGCGCAGTGACGTCTCTTTCACGGGTCAGGAGACCCGTGCCACCATAGGCGAATTTCCCATTCGCGGAAGCGGGGTCCGCTCCATTGTCCGGGCTTTGTTTCGGTGGTTACGTTTCGCATGAAAAGCATATCGATTGTCATCGCTTCGATGCTCGGCGCGGCGAGTCTTGCGCTTGCTGTCGAGAGTGTCGACATCAGCCAGCTCCCGGCCGCCATCAAACGCGCAGTGGATAAATCAAGCAATGGCGACGCGGTGAAAAAGGTTACAATCGACAACGTCAACGGGAGGACCGTTTACGTGGTCGAATACGAGCGGAAAAACGCGCCCAATCCGAAAGTCCGGATCGGCGAAGATGGACAGGTTCTCCGCGATACCGCCAGCACCGCGGTGGGCGCGCCGGATCTGCCGGCGTCATTGTATTCGGAATACGGCGGGCCCGTTTTGCCGATGACGCCCAAACTGGAGTTAAGCAACGTGCCAGCTCCGGTGCAGCAAACCATCAAAAGAGAAGCCGCCGGGCGCGAAATCGCGGCGATCCATCAGGACACCATCGACGGTCGCAACGGTTACGTGGCAGAGTTCAGCGAGAAAGGACGCAATCCGCGACTCTACGTCGCAGAGGATGGCAGCGTGCTCAGACCCACGGAAAAGCCGCCAGCCCTTCTGGTCGGCACTACGTTCTCGGATGCGCCCGCACCCGTCCAGCAGTCGATCCGTCGCGAGGTCCGCACGGGTGAAATCGTGAAGATCGAAAAAGAAGGACGCCGCGGCGAAGCACACACCTACAAGGTGGAACTCAGGGATGCTCGCGGCTCTTACCACATTCGCGTTTCAGAGGACGGCCGGATTCTCGAAAACACCCGAATGAACGAACAGCCGGCCACGAGCGGCTGATGTTCGCTGGAGGAAGAATCCCCAATCATCAATTCTAACACCGCGCGATGCCTGAGGTTATTTTGTGGGCGGGTGCCCTCACCCCGCTTCGACGCTTGTTTACCGACTCAACCAGATGCGGGGTGAGGGCACCCCGCCCACAAAATCAGCGGCGTCCGCAGACGCGGGGAAATTCGAAACGTAAGACATCAAAGTAGTGCTAGAAATTAAACAAAAGGAGGAAAAACACATGGCGACAGCAACACCGCACAAAACCAATCCGGTGAAAGCCCGGCAATACTTCGAAGACAAAATGGCTTTCACGACCGGCCCGATCGAGCTCGAGCGAGAGCTGAACAACGACGAGGTGAACATCATCGATGTTCGAGCTGCGGAAGACTACGACCAAGGCCACATCCCAGGCGCAAAGAGTCTTCCAAAAGACCGCTGGAGCACGATGGAGGGACTGGAGAAGGAAAAAATTAACGTGCTATATTGTTATTCCCAAGTCTGCCATCTTGCGGCGACGTCCGCGGTGGAATTTGCCGGCCACGGTTATTCAGTCATGGAACTCGAAGGCGGCTTCGCAGGATGGAAAGATCACGAGCTGCGCATCGAGAAATAAAGGATTGGTTACAGGAAACAGCGCCGTTGTGGTCCGCCCCGCCGGCGCCGGTCCGAGGTCACCGACCTCGGCTACAACGAAACAAGTTTGTTCGGATCCTTCGCATCCGGTGACAACTCGACAACTCTCGGGTTGCCGAGGGGCTGCTGATTTTGTGGGCGGGGTGCCCTCACCCCGCGTTCGGTCGCGTCCGCAAACGTCATCAAAC
>DAITQE010000324.1:0-5118 GCA_036833235.1 Opitutus sp. | reverse complement strand
CCATAAAGCTTCCATCCCGCCATGGCTGATTTGAGTTGTGGGTCGTTCGCGACGGCATCAATCAAGCGCCGCATTCCAATCTCCGGCGTCCAAACGAACGCGTCGGGCGCGAGGGTGTTCGCGTTAAGTTGTCGTAATGAATCTCCCACGATGATCGAACCATCCTGGTTAACATCCATCGCATAGAGCGAACGCACCTTGTCGCTGATGTGCCCGATTGGCGTCATCTGTCCATTGGCATCCCACATCACCGCGTTTCCGAGATTGCCGCCCACAATCGTTTGTCCGTCAGACGAGACCGCGGAGGCCACTCCACCCTGCATTGGATCCGGTGGAGGCCCAAGCAGGATCGCGTTGCCCGAGCTGTCCCAACGCGTCGGCGTGCCCGAAAGCGGACTGAGCACTTTAGCCCCGACAATGACGCTCCCATCGCCAGAGGCATCGAAGGGCACCGACACGTCAGACCCCAGACCGATCAGGGTCCCACTGCCGTTCATCCGCCAACCCGGACCGGACGCGACCTCGTTGTAGGTCGGGGTGCTTGTTCCCCAGATGGTTGATCCGTCTCCCGAGATGGCGGTGGCATTACTACCATACCCAGGAAGTGAACCCAATCCCGTGGGCCCACTGGCTTGCGTCCAGCGAGTCGCCTGCACACCGCTCGCCGAATTACTCGCGCCAATGATGACCGAGCCGTCGTCAGAGATGCCATTGGCCCAATTGGTCGTTCCTCCCGGTAGGCTACCAAGCAGTTCGAAACCGCTGCCCTGTGACCAGCGGAACGCGCTGTGGAAGACGCCGACGTAGCCCGTGCCCACCACGCTGCCAGTGTTCGCTACGCCGGAGATCTTTAAGCTGGTGATGTAGTTGATATCGGATACAGGAAACTCTCCCAGGCTCGTAAACATCTGACCACGCACCGTGGTGAGTAAACAAGCCGCGAACAGGGTGGCGCGAAGCACACAGGAATTGACGGTCGAAGAGTTCATAGAAGGCCTCAGCGAGGCGTCGTCACACTAAAGAACGGAAGGAGGAATACTATCCGGTGAAATGCTCTCAGCGTTATCGGTTGAGTCCGTCCGCCCACGTCGTCACCCACCCGATTCGATACGAGGCGCGCGGCGCAAGGGCTGCTGGCGCTCGTCCCGTCCCCGACTTTTTTTAACCGCGAATGGACGCGAAAATGAAGAATGTAAGACTTGGAACAACGCGAGAGATCGGGAGATCCCGCCCTACATCCGCAGCCCTTCCGTGTATTGGCTGGTGTCGCTCCGCTCGGAAATGTGGTTAAATCCAAAATCAGTTTTCCGTTTCGTCTGTGTGTTCCGTGGGCAATCAACACAGGGCGGCTGGGGACAGCCGCCCCTACCTCGCGGGGTAATGGCACCCATACCCACATCACCAGTGTTCTTCTGAATCTCGCGTTCTTCTGCCCAGCTTCTCCCTCCCTCGCGTTCTCCCTGGCTGGCCGCCAGCGGTATCTTCAAGTTCGTGACGGCAAAATCGTCGATTCCCACATCACCATTCTGAACTGAGAGCGCACTGCTTAAACAACACGTGAAACTATCCTCACTCCTCGCCCTCGTCGTCTTACTCATGTCCAAAACCTGGGCCGCGTCGGTATCCTTCAATTGCGCCTACGTGCGCACACGCGAGCTGAACCGAAGCCAAAGTATCTTTGCGCCTTTTTGTGGCCAACCTTCCGGAATTCCGAGGCGGTTTAATAGTTCCGCATTCGTGTATTCAAACCTCGGATCGTTCTCGGTCTTCCTCCTGTTAAATCAAATCTGTTTCCGCTCCTATTTTACAGAAGTCGACCCCGAGGACGAGCCGAGGCAATCGACCAGCATCCAATCACGGAGAAATTTGCGGCCATTCGCGGCGACGACCACCAGCCGTCCACGCCCTCGAATCGGCCCGCCCGGAGGTCGGGCCCTACCCTGCGATCGCGCCTTGGGCGTTCGGCGACAAAAGCGCACCAATCGCATCATCGCGGCGATCCAGCAGGACGGCACGTGCTGCTCATGGATCGCACCGCTCGCGTGTGATCTCAGGCGGCGATCGAGCGCTCGCTCGATTTCGCGTCTGTAAACGCCATCGCCTGCGCCAGCAGTTCCGTGGTGAACATGGCATGATGTTCCTCACACCATTCCTCCACGGCTTTGCGTTCATTGCCACCTCGGTCGCGAACGCAGCGGATCTCGTCGGCGAGTAAATTCAAGTCGGCTGGAGTCATCAGAGTCATAGACGCGGGCGAGAAACAAATCTGCCCGACAGACAGCGACCAGCGCATAAGGTTTCAAATGCGAGCATCAGGGAAATGATTTCTTATCCCCGGCGGTCCCTACGCAGGGCTACATTTCAGGCGTAGCCCGCTGCGGGAGCGGCGGGACGAACTCCAGCTCGTGAAACCCACATCTCACTTCTCTGCCGCCAGATCGCCGTCGAACGCGTACCTCGAACCAGCCGTTGTGTTCAACTCGATCGCCTTGCCTTTGAAGCGCAACACACACGGGGCGCCGTTCTTCGACTGTAATTCCACGCGGGTTAGTCGTCCACCGTCCCATTTCATCGCCACCTCGAATCCTCCCCGCGCTCTCAAACCCCTAACCTCTCCGCCCGCCCATGCTTTCGGCAGCGCTGGCAGCAACTCGATCACGTGACGACGCGTGCCGTCCGGCAAGTCCGCTCGGCGGTGGCTCTGTAACAACATTTCGGCGACGCCCGCACACGCGCCGAAATTTCCATCGATTTGAAACGGTCCGCACAGGTCGAATAGATTCGGCAGCGTGCGTCGCGTGAGCAGCCCTTGCAATTGACGCAGCGCCATGTCGCCATCGCCCGCTCGCGCCCACAGGGGCATCCGCCACGCAAAGCTCCAGCCCGTGTCGCCATCGCCGCGCCAGCCAAGCAGAACCTTCGCCGCCGCCCACAGCTTGGGGTCGTCCGGCGTGATTTCACTGCCCGGAAACATCGCGAAGAGCGGCGACATGTGCCGATGGCGGTTGTTCGGCTCATCGACGTCCTCGCGCCATTCCTGCAACTGCCCATGGCGGCCGATCAGATTCGGCGTCAGCCGCGCCCGCGTCTGGGCCAGCTTCACCGCGAACGCCGCATCGGTGCCGAGCACCTTCGCCGCTTCAATCGTGCTATCGAACAGCGCGCGAATGATCTGGTGATCCATCGTCGCGCCCACCGTGAGATTGCCCTGCTCGGGCGAATAAGACGGTACGCACACCAGCAGCCCGGTTTTCGGGTCTACGACAAGCGTATCGATAAAGAAAAGCGCCGCGTCTTTCATTACAGGATACGCCCGGCGGGCCAGAAACTCGCGGTCGCCGGTGAAGAGGTAATGCTCCCATAATTGGTGACACAACCACGCGCCACCCGTGGTCCAGACCCCATCGATGTTGTTGACGGGCGCGGTCCCGCGCCAGAGATCTGTGTTGTGATGCAGCACCCAGCCGCGCGCGCCGTATTGCGCCTTGGCCGTGCGCGCGCCACTCACCCGCACGTCGTCGATCAAATCAAACATCGGCTCCGCACACTCACTCAGGCCGGTGACTTCCGAGGGCCAATAGTTCATCTCGAAATTGATGTTCGTCGTGAACTTCGACTCCCACGGCGGATTCAATTCTTCATTCCAGACGCCTTGGAGATTCGCCGGCTGCGTGCCGGGCCGGCTGCTCGCGATCAAAAGATATCGGCCATATTGGAAATGCAGCGCGGCCAGCGCCGGATCGCCCGCAAGTCCGTCGGCTTTGACCCGGAGCACGCGTTCGTTGGTCGGAAGCTCCGCGCGCGCGGTGTGTCCAAGGTCGATTGCCACGCGACGAAACAGAGCCCGGTGATCCGCTTGATGCGTCGCTAGCAGATCGGCATAATCGCGGCCCGAAAGCTTGGAGAGCATCGCCACGCAACGCGCCGCCGGATCGCCGGAGATATCCTGAAAATTTTTGAAGCTCGTCGCGGCGACCAGGAGGAGCGTGGCGTCGTCCGCGTTTTCCACGACGAGCGTTGTGCCGTCAACGCGGGTTGTTCCACCCGTCGTGCGCACCATGAGACGCGCCTCATACCGCAATCCATCTTCGCCCAACTGGCCGTTCAATACGATCCCCGGCGCAAGCTGCGAAGAAGCGGAGGGATCTGCTCCGTCCGGTCCGTGATCGGCCGCTTTCCGCGTAGCTACGAGCGTGAGCGAGTGGATATTTCCGGCCGCAGCGACTTTCGACCCGACGTGCGGACTCGTGAGCGCGACGGTGAAGCTGATCTGGCCCGGCCGGTCGGCCGTTAGGCGAACTGCGATCACATTGTCCGGATAACTCGCAAACACGTCCCTCGTAAACGCCACGCCGCCCACCTGGTAACTCGTGCGGGCGATCGCCGAATCCAGCAGGAGTTCACGTCGGTAATTCGTCGCAGCGTCGTGACCACGAAACGTGAGCCGGACATCGCCAAATGGCTGATACGGCATTTGTCGCTTTGGGTCGCCGATGAACGTGTCGCGCGCGAGTGTCTCGGCCGCTTTCGATTTTCCCTCGAGCAGCAGCCGCCGCAGCTCCGCCAAGTGACTGCCGGCGCCGGCGCGCACATAATCGTGCGGATGGCCGCGCCAGAGCGTGTCCTCGTTGAACTGGATACGCTCGCTGGTTGTGCCGCCGAAGACCATCGCACCCAAACGTCCACTGCCGATGGGCAGCGCCTCGGTCCACTTGGCCGCCGGCTGCGTGTACCAGAGCATGGGCTCGGCGGCCGCGCGCGAGGCGAATGCGGCGAGACCAAGGCCAGCCCAAAGGACAAGCAGGTGTTGTGGAGTCGCTTTCATCGTCGGGGCATGGGCAGGTCAACCGCGGGCCAAATCTACTTGTTGCGCGAACGAATCCGCCGGAGTGATTTTCGGTTTCGTTGTCGTGTTAGTGCGAAGGAGGGACGCCCTCCGCGTCGTCCGTGGCCGATCTGAATCCAGTAAAGCGAGCCTCAGACCGCCTGGTAAAAATTCCCGGAGCGAGCTCTCGGGGGTTTTGCAGAAGCCGATGTCTGGGGTCCGGGGAGCGCACGCGTCTCGCGTGCCGGTTTGGGCGGCCCGCCCAAGCCATCCGAACCGCTCTCGGCGGGACG